>CACIXQ010000040.1 GCA_902590655.1 uncultured marine group I thaumarchaeote | reverse complement strand
TGTTGTTTTTGAGATTCCAATGAGGTTTTACGATCTTTCATAATTCCCTCAATTATGTTTCCCTTTAAATCAAGAATTGCTGCAAATCGCATTGCAGTATTTAATGCCAAAACATCTTCTGCAACTTTTAGTAATTGTGTTTCTTTAACACTAACCATGATACCCACAAAAATTTGGATTATATAATTGGATAACCTAATTACATTTTACGCATTTTATTAGTAAATAATCAATTAGTTTTTCATGTGATACTTTTTTCATTTTAAGTAATGATTTGAATAGTATATTTTCAACATATGATGGATAGGTTGTTAGTATATTTTTTCTTAATATTTGTCTATTTTTAATATAATAATCAGTTAGTGGTTCAAAAACATTGGATCCAATTTTTATTTTTTTAGTAATTCTAAATTTTTCACATGTTTTTGAAATTATAAAATCCTCACTATAATGTTCCGATGACCAAGTCAATGATAGAATTCCTAGTTTCATATTAGAGTTTTTTGTGGTAACTGGTATAGCAAATGTAAGTATGCCGTCATTTTTTAAAACTCTATATGATTCAGAAATAAAATTATGAAATGGTTTAAAATGTTGTGCAGATTCTAATGCAATTATTCTTTCCATAGAATTTGAAGGTAATGGAAATTTAGTAGCTGTAGAATTAATAACATTAATCATAGAATTCACTCTATTTTTATTCAAAGTTTGTTTTGCAAGTTGTAGTTGATTATAATTAATATTCAAACATAATATGCTAACACTTGGATATAATCTACTCCACATCATTGATGGTGATGATAAACCGCTACCAACATCAAGTAATGTATTTGCTGAATCTAATTCCGTAAGTTGTGCAATCTTGGCACAGAGTCTATTTTGTGCATCAATTGGTGATGTATCATCCTTATGCCAATATCCAAAATTTAACATGTTCCCACCAGTAGCTAATTGCATCACTGGAGATAATGCATTGTAGAGATTTACGACATCATTTTCATTTCTTCTAAATGTCCATAGTGCCATCTCTATTGGATTGAACTTTAGCAACAATGTGTGTGATTGCTTGGATTATATACAATTTAGTGAGTTAGATTATGGAATTTCTAATATTTCACTTGCACAGTGTTTGTGTACCCAATCTCCATCTTCATTTTTTGCAATCTCCTTTCCTTTTTCTATAAATGCATCACAAACGATACATTTGGTTGAAAATCTTGCCTTCATACCAATCATGTAGTAAAATTACTAAAAAGACTAGTTATTCAATATGTGTAAACCATTACTTTATCTAAATTCAATCAAGCACATACAGAACTACGAGTTAGATCAAATTTTTTGAGTGATTAGGTAAATCAAAGAAGGCAAAGTCGGTATTATAATATAATATTGATAATGGTTGAAATGATGCCAACAGAACTTAACCAATTTTGGGATGATGCTCATAGGTATGCATTCACTACTGGTGAAGAACAGTTTGTTAGTGAAATTGCATATATTATGACAACATTACATGAAGAAGGTTATGACAATTAGTCAGTATTAAACCAAAATACAAGTAGAAAGCTAGAAGAACTAAGAAACCCCTGATGCTAGTTTCAATGTTTCATCTACTAGTTGCTTCAATCTAACTTTTACATCATCATCAGATATTTTATTATCGTCAGCTGTATCAGCCATGATAAAAACAGGCCTAGGATTCGTGATTACATTGAAGTATGACATTAATTGAGTTAACAAAGTTTGAACGTCAGTAAAACCACTATTACTAGCTGCAACAATAACTAATCCAGCTACCTTTCCTGCAGTTTTTTTGTAATCAATATACTCAAATAGATTTTTCAACGCAGAACTAAAAAATGAATTATAAATCGGAGTGCCAACAATCCAGATGTCAGCCTCAGTAATGTCTTTGATCGCTTCTTTAGTTTTATCACTAAAATTTCCATCTCCAGTATAGTAATCAATTCCACCGTCTGATAGATTGATTAATTTGACTTCTAGCTCTTCTGAATTTGAATTATTAAGATACTCAGTGACGTATTTCATGAAAATTTGTGTTTTAGCTATTTTCCTTGGACTAGCGGAAATTACAACAACCTTCATATGAGATTTTTTTTCTTAGTATATTTAAATTAAAATGATTACTGGATATTCTACACCCGAAGGAACAAAAAAGTTTGCAGAAAGACAAAATGAAAGCACACAAAAAAATTACAAACTCATTCAGAATCTTACACTGTCTAATGTGGGAATTGGTACATATCTTGGAAATCCAGATACTGAAACAGATTATCTAGTTCAGGATGCTGTTAAGAAATCCATTCTTGGTGGAGTTAATGTTATAGATTCAGCTATTAACTATCGTGCACAAAAGGCAGAACGTTCTGTAGGAAATGCAATAGCACAATTGATTGATAATAATGATATTTCTCGTGAGGAAATTTTTGTTAGTACAAAAAATGGATATGTTACGAATGACGGAGATATCAAGGAAGATTTAATGCAATACGTAATGAGAGAGTATGGTAAACCA
>CACIXQ010000039.1 GCA_902590655.1 uncultured marine group I thaumarchaeote | reverse complement strand
AAAACTGCCGCAGCAAAAACAGTAGTCCATTTACCATCCTTATTTCCTTTTGCTGATTGTGTGATATTCTTTGTCTTGTATATTTGCCCAGATATCGTCCATTGTTGGCGTTTCTCATCCCAGCTTTTATCAATATCAAATGGAATTCCCAGAGATGATGCAAGCATTTGTGCTGCAATATCTTCTGCGTAATCGCCAGCTTCCCTTTCATTTTTTCCATATGAATCATATTCAGAAAGATATCCGTATTTTGATCTGTCCTTTGGTTGTGCTATACCAACAGATGCAGAGATTAGTCTATTTGGTTCATTGGTTTGAGTTCGAGAATAAATTGTGAATAAAATCTGCCCCGGTTTTATTAATTTTAAACCTTCTTTGCGTGGGATTAGTTTCGCGTTTGGTGGAAAAATACTTGATATCAATACAATATTAGTTCCCGCAATACCAGCCTGCCTTAGAGCAAATTCAAAACTTGTTAGTTTATCATCTGCAATACCAACTCCCTTAGTAAGGAATAATTTCTTGGCTACTAGATCTAACATTTCAAATTTTGAAATTCATTACCAATAATTAAGAATTTCATTTTGATCCTCCCTTATACTTTCTGCTATCTCGAACTCTGGGTTTTTGCGTCATCAAAAGGTATGCAACAAGGCCACCCAGACACAAATTAATCACACCTAGAAGTGTGATGTAAAGTGATTGTATTCCTTCTGCAACGTATAACCCCATAAAAATTCCCATGCCAGCCGTTCCAAAAA
Source organism: uncultured marine group I thaumarchaeote (assembly GCA_902590655.1). Classification (GTDB taxonomy): domain Archaea; phylum Thermoproteota; class Nitrososphaeria; order Nitrososphaerales; family Nitrosopumilaceae; genus Nitrosopelagicus. The sequence goes on along the minus strand of CACIXQ010000039.1, from coordinate 2,008 downwards.
ATAAAGCAATCAAAACCTTGAGTTTCTGAGGTTTGATATATTTGATCTTCATAGAAATTTTTCAGATTTTGTGATTATTAAAGTGATTTGATGCTGATCAGACGTCTTGAGAACATTTTAAATCAGCCAATCTTCTTGCATACGTCATGCCAGTGTAGCTCAGCCTGGCTAGAGCATTCGCCTTGTAAGCGAAAGGTCGAGGGTCCAACTCCCTCCACTGGCTTTACCTTAATTTACAAAATCATGCGGGCTGGTCTGAATAAGCGTTTATTAGACGTCATGAAAGTTTGAACAATACAGGAAATATGACGAATTAGGCAAGAGCGTTCTTCGTCATGATTTAGATGAAGAAAATGACAAAATTTGAAAAATTAGGATTAGAAAAAAAACTACTGGATACACTAGATGATGCAGGATTTACTACACCATTTCCAATCCAAGAGCGTACAATTCCAGTTTTGTTAGAGGGAAATGATGTGATTGGTCAAGCACATACAGGAACTGGTAAAACAGCTGCATATTCACTTCCAATGTTACAACTAATATCTTCCAAACAAGGTATACAAGGAATCATAATGGCTCCTACAAGAGAGCTAGCATTACAAATAACATCTGAAATTAATCGGTTTGCAAAAAATACTGGAATAAGAACTGCCACAATATATGGTGGTCAGGGTATGGGAATACAACTTGATGCGCTACGAAAAAAACCAGAAATTCTTGTTGCTACACCTGGTAGGCTAATTGACCACTTGAAAAGGGGCACTATAAAATTGAACAATGTAAAACATGCAGTATTAGATGAAGCTGATGTAATGCTTGACATGGGTTTTATTGAAGACATACAATTTATTTTAGATCTGACACCAGAAGAAAGAGTCACATCCTTGTGGTCTGCTACAATGCCACAAGAAATAATGCGGTTAGCAGAAACTAATATGAATTCACCAAGGAAAATTCTTGTTGATTCAGATGATCTTAGTGGAGCAGGTATAGATCAATCATTTCTAATTTTAAAGGACAGAGAAAAGCAGAAATATGTACTTGATTTTATAGATGGCAATATTGGTCAATGCATTATATTCTGTTCAACAAAAATTCGAACACGGGATGTTGCAAGAGCACTTCACAAGGCTGGTAAGAGATCTGTAGCAATTGAGGGTGATATGTCACAGAATAAACGTGAGGATTCAATGCAAAAATTTAGGAAGTCAAAAGCTGACATACTTGTTGCTACTGATGTTGCTGCAAGAGGTATAGATGTACCAAAAGTTGCACTTGTAATTAATTATGATATTCCAAATCAAGATATGGTATACTTCCACAGAATAGGTAGAACCGCAAGGGCTGGTGCGAAAGGTAGAGCAATTACACTAGTTTCATACTCATCAGTTGGGGAATGGAATGAAATAAAAAAACAGACAAATGTTAAGATGACTGACCTCAACGAAAAACTTGGAATCGAATTTAAGATTCCTGATCCGCTCAAACGTGGAGGAGATACAAGACGACGTTTTGACCGATCGAGAAGTTCAGGAAGAGGGTTTACTGGAAGGAGGTCTTCTGCTAGAGACCAATACGATAAAAGAAAAAAGGTCCAACATGTCACAACAAGAAGTTATTTCAGTAAAAAGAAACGCTGGTAAATTATTGGAAATGTATATCTTTGAAGACTTAAAACCTAGAATATATGAATAGGAGTGAAACTAGATAATGCATAAAGGATTTGTGTTGTTAAACTGTGATTTGGGGGCAGAAGAATTTATCCTTGAGGAACTAAAAAAAATTCCAAATGTTTCCCAAGCATACGTTACATTTGGTGCATATGACGTTATAGCAGAAATAAATGCTGATTCCCAACAGGATTTTGATGAGACTGTTGCTATGAAGATAAGACGACTAACACGTATTGTAAGTACAATGACACTTAATGTTCTCAATTCTTAATGGTTATATGAGCAATAATCAGAATAATTCTAATTGGAAAAGATAGAATATACTGGTACTG
>CACIXQ010000038.1 GCA_902590655.1 uncultured marine group I thaumarchaeote | reverse complement strand
AGGAACAATTTTTGGCTCTGAACTTAGTATAGGTGATGTAGCTAAACCGTTAAGGATCATAGCATTCCAATAATCAGATTTTTTTGCAAGCTTCCAAGCCTGGTCAAAAGTACTACTTGACATTCTCAACTTTCTAATATTTCCTCTTTTTCTTGATTTAGGTATAAAGATGACAGCGGACACACGATTAAGGCATTTTTCAGAATGAATTATCTTTTTCTTATAATTGTCTGTAACAACAAATCCACCATAATAACATGCACATGCATCATCATATGCTCCAGTCAAACTAACTTTAGTTTCAATAGAAGCATCTACACCTACACTTAATATCTCAAAATCATTCATCTTGGGCTTGAATAATTTTGCAGATGCCATTGCCACTGCTGTAGAAATCGCACTTGAACTTTTTAATCCATATCCTGTTGGAATTTCTGAATCCACAGAAATTCTTAATTTAGTTTTTGATAGTTCATTTTTTGGAATAATTTTTTGAACAACTCTAGTGACTAAACGTGACTTCATAGGTTTCTTTTGTATTTCAATTAGTATACCATTGCCTTCTGTTGCTTCCATCTCAACATTAACTTTCTTTGAAATGCCAAGTGTTGCTCCCTTACCTGTTGCGATTGCATTTACTATAGAAATTGCACCATGAATAGTTGCATTTACTATTGCCATCAAACTCCCCCAAGTAATGCTTTTTTCATAACATCATATGGAGCTTCCGTCTTATGCCAGATTTCAAATGAGCATGCAGCCTGACTCAAAAGCATTTCATAACCATAAATTACAGTAGCACCCATTTCTTTTGATTTTTTAATCAAATCTGTATTCATTGGCTGATAAACAATATCATAAATTATTGAGTTTTCATTTATACTATCAGTTGAGATAGGACTTGGTTCATCCTTCATGCCAATTGAAGTTGAATTTATAATAAATTTATGTTCTGAAATTAGTTCATTAGCTTCTTGTAATGAGACTACGTCAACATTACCTCCAATTTTTTTTGCAAATTCGGCTAATTTGTTTGCATTTTCCAGAGTTCTGTTCACGATTGTAATTTTGTGTGCCTTTTCTTTAACCATAGCAGTTACGATTGCTCTTGCAGCTCCACCTGCACCCAAAAGCATTACTTGAGAATCTTTTATTGTCAGGTTTCTTTTTTTTATTGGATCCAGAAATCCTATCATGTCTGTGTTATAGCCCTTAAGTTTTCCATCCTCATTTAGTACTGTGTTTACAGCACCAATTACTTTGCAAGTAGTATCCATCTCATCCAAAAACTTCATCATTTCAATTTTATGAGGAATTGTTACATTAAATCCAGAAATTTTTATTTTTTTTAATGCTCCGATTCCAGCAGAGAGTTCACCAACTGGTATTCTGTATGCAATGTAGGTATGGTCTAATCCTAATTGGCGGAATGCAGCATTGTGTATATTTGGAGATAATGAGTGATCTATTGGATCACCTATTACAGCATATGTATTAGCCATCTATTTTCTTCCTGTAAAGATTGATTTAACCTCATCCAAGCTAAATTGCCCCGGTGCTATTGGTTTACCCAATGATACGTACGTATACGGACTTCCTAAAAGTAGACAGAGTAATCGTGACATTGAAAATGCAATTAGTTTTACATTCTTATTATTATTGTACAGTGATAGTATTCGTGATCCGTCGTTAACCGATCTTGCCATTGTAACTATTTTGATATTGTTTGAAAATTTTTTCATTTCTAATATTTTTTTTTTCAATACTGGAACAGTGGGAGTTTGTTTGAAATTATGCCAGGAGACAAGCAGAGATGTATCAGTATTTTTCAAATAACGTTGTAAATTTCTATTTTTCCTTAGTGTATTGTATTCTATATCAAGCAAAAATGGGTCATATTCTGCAATTAATTTGATGATAGAAATCCTATTTTTTTCATTACCAGAAAATTTCCCCCCCTCACGTATTGGTCTTAATGTACTAACACATCTGCCTAAATCCTTTCTTATTAGATGTAATGCCTCTGGAACCGAATTTGGATTCAAAAAGTCAAATCTTATTTCAGCGTAATCTGATTTTTTTAGTGCCTTTGCAAGAGTTTGTTTGAGTTTTTTTGGAGTTTTTTCAGCAATACTAACACACGTCTTGTACGCCATTTTTTATTTCTCTAGAATATATTCATCAGACACTTCCATTCCAAAATGTCGACCAGTTGCAGGCTTTGAGTGCACTAGAACTGAATCACCCTTTTTTAGATGGGTAACAGATACTAACTGCCCATTAGATTTTACAAAACGAATTGTTTCTGCATCTTGAGCTATGATACCACCTATTTCATCTCCAACTTTAGCCTTGATCATTAGCATTGGTCTTTTTTCTATCTTACATCTTCCTATTGCTGCACGTCTTGCCTGTCCTTTAGAATTAAGTACTAATATTTCCACACCAGTTTCTAATTCAGATAGATACTTTGTAGTACCATCTGGTGCTAGTGTGTAGCAGTGGACTGCACCAGCATTAACTCTAAATGGTCTAGGAGAGGTGAATGATGAACCAACAGATTCATTATGCACTAAAAACAAGAAGTTAGCTCTACTACCAATCAACATGCCTTCACCCCTATTCAACATAGACGCTGTGTCAACACATACCCTCTCACCGTCACCAACTTCTTGAATTTCTAATATCTTTGCAGTACTGAGTTCAAAGCTTTTTGTGCCTAAATAGACTAATGCCTGTTTAACTTCATTCATTGAACCTGTATTGAAAATTACCCCATCCACACCAACATCCAAAATGGAAAACATCTTTCTTGCCTCCATCACAAAATGCTGATTATGTAATTTTGGACAAACCAACTACTAAAAAACCCAAAGGAAAGAAGGT
>CACIXQ010000037.1 GCA_902590655.1 uncultured marine group I thaumarchaeote | reverse complement strand
AGTGGCAAGCGTCCCGCTTCACTAACTATTTCTAAAGGAATGAGAACCTCATCCAAATCACGAAAAACTCCAGAATAGATATTCTTCCAAAGGAGATTATTTTTTTCTGCTATATCTTGAGCAATAGCTGTACGGGTCATTAATGTAGAACTTTCCTCCCTAGCCAGGTGGCGTATGATGTGTCTCTGCCTCTTGGCTTCGCCTGTAAGCTCTTGCTGTTTTGTTTTGAATGTTTCAAATATTGAGAGTTTTGGGGTTGTGCCTTTCAATGGAAATCACCAATTATAGCATATTTCATGCCTAAATATACGTATCATAATATTATAATATTATGTTACTATCATTGTATGTGTATATTCAGTTATTGACTTCATTTGTGAATAATCCAACTTTAGGTTTATATCTAGATCAAATTTGCGGTCAGTTTAGATGAACTCTAAAAACCATAAGTATGCTCTATTACTTATGGCCGCAGTCGCTATAACCGCGACAGGAGCAATGGCTCAGGCATATGCCCAACAAGTTACCGATGGTATGGATGGGTATATTGTCGGAGACCCTGACGGTGGCGCCGGAATTTACACTGGTAATCCCAACGAATGTTGGCATGACACAGATGATGACGGCGTTCCAGACATGTATTGTCTGATTGATACAGGTGATACTGCTTGGATGTTAACAGCATCATCCTTAGTCTTGTTCATGACACCTGGTGTCGCCTTCTTATACGGAGGACTTGCAAGATCAAAGAACGCTGTCAACACAATTGGTATGACATTCATTGTCATGGGCCTAATGTCAGTACAATGGGTACTGTGGGGATATTCCCTAGCATTCGGTGGCATTGACAATGATGCAAACTATTTCATGGGTAACCTAGATTACATGGGTTTCAATCAAGTCTCAGCTTGGGCACCATTAGGTGAACCAGGTTCATGTGAAGGCACTTGGTCTGATTATTACCAAATGCAACAGATGAAAGGAGATGGACACTACTGTAGTCAAGGATGGCCTGGAACAGTTCCACATCAATTGTTTGCAATGTTCCAAGCAACATTCGCTATTATCACACCAGCACTCATTGTCGGTGGCTTAGTTGACCGAATGAAGTTCAGTGCTCTGGTAATCTTTGTTCTCTTATGGGGAACCTTCGTTTACGATCCAATTGCACATTGGGTCTGGGGAGGCGGATACATAGGAAACATGGACTTTGATCCAGACCTGTCACCTTCGTATGGTCTTGACTTTGCAGGCGGTACTGTAGTTCACATATCTTCAGGATTCGCAGCTCTAGCTGGAGCTCTAGTTCTTGGTAGACGACTTGGATATGGTAAAGTTCCAATGGAACCACACAATATCCCAATGGTTGTACTAGGAGCTTCAATACTCTGGTTCGGCTGGTTCGGATTCAACGCAGGAAGCGAAGTTTTGTCAGACGGAATTACTGTCAGCGCTTGGACTGTAACTAACACAGCAACTGGTATGGCTTCAGTAACTTGGTTACTGATGTCATGGGGACATACTGGACGACCTAGTATCGCAGGTGCTGCAACTGGTGCAGTAGCAGGACTGGTAGCAATTACTCCAGCATCTGGTTGGGTTGGCCCTATGGCTGCAATCATAATCGGAGTTGCTGCAGGAACTGTTTGTTACGGCGCTGTTGCGTTCAAAAACTCACGCAAATGGGATGACGCCCTCGATGTATGGGGAGTACACGGAATAGGCGGTTTCACTGGCGCAGTTTTGACAGGAACATTAGCAAGTCCACACGTTTGGGATACCGGCGACGGTATTGGCGCATGGACTGGTACACCAGAAGGATATGAGCAACAAGCTATCAACATAGCAGGCGCATGTCTTTCAGTTGCATATGCATTCGGTGTAACAATTGCTATACTGAAGATTATGGACGCAATCTGGCCAGGTGGAATTCGAGTTACTCCAAAAGAGGAGGAAGTCGGACTCGACATTGCCCAGAACGGTGAACGAGCATACATAAACGAGTAAGAAAAAACTCATCTTTTTTTTCTTTTTTTATTTTAATATCCTAGACAAATTCATTTACTGTCAACATTATACAGATCTGTGTTCATCTCCACAACCGAATTAGAGAAAGTCATTGATGATTCTAATCTAATCTTGATTGATACTAGATCCTTCCAAGAATATTCCAAAGGTCACATTACAAACGCAGTAAGCTTGGATCTTTTCTCCTTTCATTGGATTGATACAAGTCAGGATGGAATATCCTCATTTAATCAACAATTCGGAAAAATTTTTTCACACATAGGTATCTCGGAAGGAAAGCAAGTCATTTTCTATGACAACATGTCTGGAATGCTTGCTGCCAGAGGAGTTTGGTTACTTGAGTACTTTTCACACCAAAATGTATCAATGCTAGATGGTGGTTTCACAAAATGGAAGAATGAAGAACGTATGTGGGATACAATTCCAACTGCTAACAAACCAACCAATTTTACTACAAAACCAAATCCGAAGATTTTGGCAGATTTTCAATATGTGTTGGATAACCTTGATAAGATTACAATTTTGGATGCACGTTCAAAGGAAGAATTTAATGGTAAACTTGTAAGGGCAGCAAGAGGAGGTCACATCCCAAACTCAATCAACATAGATTATACTGAAAATATTGCTGATGATGGAACTCTAAAAAACAATGAGGAACTTTCTAAATTATATAAAATCCCAAAAGATAGTGAAATTGTGACTTACTGTCAGGGTGCATACAGAGCGGCTAATACATTTCTAGCCTTAAGGAAGATCGGATTCACAAACGTCAAAGTATATCTTGGATCTTGGGGCGAATGGGGAAATAAACCAGAACTTCCTATAGAATAAAAAATTCTGATCGGAATTTTCATGATATAGTTAATATAACGTTAGGAGGGCAGCGAGATCAGATGGCTCATAACAGGAAAAAATTTTCCTATCTCGCTATTGTTGCGGGAGCTGTCATGCTAGTTATGACGTTTGTTTCACCTCCAGCATTTGCTGCTACGGGTGATGATTCAGGATTATCAAAGCCAATTTTGGCACTTGCTGCTGCAATTGCGATAGCAGGAGGGTTAATCGGTACTGGTAGTGCACAACAGGGAATTGGTGCGGCTGGTATGGGAATTATAGCAGAAAAGCCAGAAAAGTTTGGTCAAGTTCTATTCTTCTTTGTAATTCCAGAAACGCTGTGGATTATTGGTTTCGTTCTAGGAATTATTCTGTTATTGGATATCCTCTAGGGCGAAGCACCTTGAG
>CACIXQ010000036.1 GCA_902590655.1 uncultured marine group I thaumarchaeote | reverse complement strand
AGATGTAAAACCATACATTCAAGAAACTAAAACAGAATGGGTTACAGTAGATCTTTCACCTGACATGAAAGTTATTCAAAGGTACTTGAAACTTGCACTAGATCAACGTTATACAGAGCTTAGAAGGAATGGGCTCAGACTTTCTGATAATAAATCACTTTCACAATTATTAAACTCTAGACAGTTTGTTTTAAAACAAAATAGACGCTCAGCAAAGCCACTGTTTACAGCTATCCGAATAACATATGCTCTAAATATTTTTGAAGCGCATGGTGTAACACCATTTCTAAAATTTTGTGATAGGACAAAGAGCAAAAAAGGTGCAGGAATTAAAGAACTTTTTGAGACTGATCAAAACTTTACGCAGGCAATTGAGTTAGCAAAAGTAGCACAGGACAATAGTATTGAGCATCCCAAGATTGAGAAACTTGTAGAAATTTTACGTACAGTTGAATCCAAGGTGTTAATATTTTCTAGTTATCGTGACTCCGTTGATGTAATACAAAAAAAATTAGTTAGTATGGGTATTGCAGCTGAAATTTTGATTGGTAAAGCAGGCAAAACTGGGCTCAAACAAGAAAAACAAATAGAAACTGTACAAAGATTTCGTGATGGAATAACTAAGGCTCTTGTTGCAACTAGAGTTGGTGAAGAGGGATTAGATATTTCTGAGGTGAATCTCGTAATTTTTTATGATAATGTTCCAAGCTCAATCAGATTTATTCAGAGGAAAGGAAGGACAGGTAGAAAGGATACTGGTCGCTTAGTTGTTTTAATTGCAAAAGATACAATTGATGAAGCATATTATTGGATAGGTAAAAGAAAGGTAAAATCAGCAAGCAACATGTCAGATAAGATTACTAAACATCTTGAAAAAACTGAACAAGTAATGGACGACTTTTTTTAATTATGATAATCGCTTGATTAAATGGTATCCAAATTGAGTTTTTACTGGTTCTGACACTTCACCAATTTGCAGTTTGAAGGCTACCTCATCAAATTCTTTTACCATCATTCCTTTTGTGAAATATCCTAAATCGCCATCTTTCTTACTACTTGGACATGTAGAAACCTCTCTAGCAACTGCACCAAATTTTTTACCATTCTTGATTTCCTCTAGCAATTGTAAAGCATGGCTTTGTTTTTCCACAAGAATATGTGAGCATTTTATTTTATTTCCCAAGTTATCATGTGGTTTTTATCTAAACAATATATGGTTTTTTAAAAAAGTAAATTAGCCAGGAAGTATTGATTTTGTAAAAAATAACAATACTATCGTCTGACGTATCCTCTACCTGATCTAGTACTTGCTCTTCGTCTTGCAGTGGATTTTTTGTATGAACCTGAAGATGATCTTTTGATAGTTCCTCTACCTGATCTCATACTTGGTCGTGCTGTAGCTCTTTTAGGAGCCTTACCACCAGCACTTCTAATGTATCCTCTACCAGAGCGTTTTACTTTACCACTTGCCCTAAGAGATCTCATACTTGTTCTAGAAGGTCGTCTAGTTGTTTTCTTAGTTGACCTACTCACATAACCTCTTCCTGATCTGGCACTTGGTTTTCTTCTAGCACCAGAAGTTTTAACAGGCACGTATTTTCTTGTACCAGTTCCTCTTCCAGTAGTTAGGGTTTTTCCTTTTAATTGTCTGTTCTGAACTTTTCTATAGTTAGAGCCAGCCCAATTACGTTTACCACCCTTAACGGTTCTAGTAGAGGTTCCTCTGTTTGTGGTTACTCTTACCATGATTATGCGGAGATACTAAGCTTTTTAATACTTACTACAGGGGTTGGAAAACAGAATTTAGTAAAAAAAGTAAAGTTTAGAGGGTTTTTACTGAGGTTCCTCTGTTTGTGGTTATTTTTTGGCCTTTTAGAGAAGGCTTTGGAACATCTGGAATATCCTTTGCAACAATTGTGCTAGTACCTCTGTTCTGTGTTAGAACTGTATCCTCACCAGCAACTTTGAGTTGCTCTTTTTGGAAATTTTTGAAGGTTTCTCCAGCCCAATTTTTTACATCGGCTACCTTTATGGTTGATGTTCCTCTTTTTGAAGTAATTTTTACCATATGTTATAATTTACCTAATTGATCATATAGTATCGTCAGCTAGTTTGCTTACTTTTCAAGATGATTTCATTACAAAAACCAATAATTGGGATTGTCACTTATTTATTGAGCATGAGAGATCTAAAAACATGACAGATATTTACGAGAAAGTATCAGATTATTTTTTAGAACTTGCTAGTCTTCAAAGGCTTAACATTCTTTTTAAATTACTGGAAAGAAATCGCAAAAGAATTGAACCGTTGGCTAAGGAATTGGGCGCAACAAAACAGGAGGTTCATAGAAATTTAGTACGGCTTGAGGAGAGCGGATTAATAACAAAAGAGAAGGATGGAAAGTACAGCCTTACAACATTTGGTAAAACTATGTGTGTCGAAATACCATCAATTTTATTCTTATCACATCACAATGAATATTTTCAAGAACATGATTTTGGTGATATACCACTAAAATTTGTTATGAGGGCGGGTCAACTTGCAACTGGCTCACATATCAAAGGAATCACTAAAACATTACAAAAATGGAAATCTGTTTACAACAATGCCAACGAGTATATTTATGAAATATTATCAGAAATCCCAGAAGATCTTTTTGATCCAATACTTCAAAAAATAAAAAACGGTGTCAAGTTTGAATATATTGTTTCTGAATCAGCGATAGTTCCTGAGGGAAGACAAATTAGGCTTAAAAAATCAGGATTTAATCAACTTCTAGATAATGGTTCAATTGAAAGAAAAATGCAAAAATCTGTTCAGGTAGTTCTGGTCTTAAATGAAAAAGAAGCATGTATCTTCTTCCCTAAGAACGGGGAGGCAGATTTAACTGAAATGTTTTACAGTGATAATGATGTATTCCATGAATGGTGTTTGGATTATTTCAGATATTGCTGGTATAATTCCGGAGAATTTCATGAACATAAGCTAAAAGAGTGATTGAGATGAAACGCCCAAGAATTAAAAAAACTGTTAGAAAAAAAATTCAAAGTGGAAAAAAGTTAGTAAAACGTACTAAAGATAATACGAGTAACCAGTATTATGCTGAAATGCTTTCTAGTCCTGATGAAAAAACTTTAGATTCTGAAACATTAATCAAAGTTGCACAAAAAAGAGTAAGTGATTCTATAGTCACTGGAATTGAATATACACCATTTAAGGATAATTCTGAGGAATTTTTACGTGAACATGTTAATTCCAGAGTGCATATTTTTGTAATGTATATAGATCTGGTTAATTCAACAAACATCACATTGTCATTACCAGAAGAAAAAGTTGTTAAACTCATAACATCATTTGCTCAAGAAATGGCTTACACTGTGACACAATTTGGTGGGTATATGCTGAAATTTGTTGGCGATGCCGTTCTTGCATATTTTAATGCAGATAACGCTCTAGTTTATCCTGCTGATAATATAGTGAATTGTGCAAAATCTATGATCAGAGTTCTGAATGAAGCAATCAATCCGGTACTAAATGAAAATGACTATCCAACTCTTTCTGCCAAAATTGGAATTGATGCAGGTGAAAATATGATTGTTCGTTACGGTTCTGATAAAACAAAATCACATGTTGATATTCTTGGCGCATCAATGAACATGGCAGCTAAGATACAAAATATGGCCGAACCAAATGAGATTCTGATAGGCGGCGATGTGTATGCTAGGTTACATCCTGAAACACAAAAAACATTCAACAAAAAAACACTTGATAATTCAAAATGGAAATATCATAACAGGAAAACAGGAAAGATATACCCAATTTACGTTTACAATACAGATTAGGCGATGTGCATGGTAAAATCTTCGTCTGTAGTTTCTAACACTGAATACCTTAGAGATCAAATCCTGGTACTGGCAGAAAAAAATGGATTTGTAGGACCACACTACAAGACAATACTTGATTATACAATTAATAATCTACAATCAAACGGACTTGGTGAAGAATACTATGGCTATCATAACATTGATCATTTATTGGAAGTTCCATTTTGTGCGTTATTAGTAGGCGGTTCAAATAAAATTCCCAATATGTCACAGGATGATTTAAAACATCTTTTTGTTTCTGCTATTTTTCATGATTTTGAACCGGACAAATCTACTGATAAGCCAAATGAAGAAAATGTTTTAAGGAATTTACAAATTGATACGATACTTAAAGAATTGATTTTGGATGCTGGTGTTGATTTTGAAATTATCAAAGCATTAATTCATAGAACAACATATCCATGGACTGCGCAGTTAAAACATAATGCTGAAGATGCTATCCAAAAATG
>CACIXQ010000035.1 GCA_902590655.1 uncultured marine group I thaumarchaeote | reverse complement strand
GATAAGGAAATTGTTCACAGTGGAATGCCAACTAAAATCGATAATGCAAAAATAGCACTTGTTAATGCCGCTCTTGAGGTCGAGAAGACTGAGATGAGTGCAGAAATCAGAATCTCTGATCCAACTCAAATGCAGACATTCCTGGAAGAAGAAAATAGGATGTTAAAATCAATGGTGGATAAAATACACAGCATAGGTGCTAATGTACTCATTTGCCAAAAGGGAATTGATGATATTGCACAACATTATCTTGCTAAACATGGTATTCTCGCTGTACGAAGAGTAAAAGAAAGCGATATGACAAAGCTAGCCAAAGCCACTGGTGGAAGAATCTCTACAAACCTTGATGATATTTCTACAAATGATTTGGGTTCTGCCGAAATTGCACATCAGAAGAAGGTGGAGTCTGACAAGTGGGTATTCATAGAAGGATGTAAAAATCCTCGTTCAGTTACAATTCTAATCCGAGGTGGCTCACAACGAGTAGTTGATGAAGCTGACCGTTCCATACATGATGCACTCATGGTAGTGAAAGATGTTGTTGAAAAACCATCAATTGTAGCAGGTGGCGGTTCACCGGAAGCATACCTAGCTACGGAATTAAACGAGTGGGCAGGTGGTGCAGGTGGTAGAGAACAACTTGCAATGAAGCAATATGCAGAAGCATTGGAATCAATCCCATTAACAATAGCAGAAAATGCGGGAATGGATCCAATTGATGCTCTTATCACATTACGTGCAAATCAAACCGCTGGAAAACAAACTGCTGGTATCAACGCAAAGGAAGGTAAGATTGGAAATATGTTCTCGTTAGATATAGTAGAACCATTAGCTGTAAAAGAACAAATCATAAAATCTGCTACCGAGGCAGCTTGTATGATTCTAAGAATTGATGATGTGATTGCAGTCTCTGGCGGTCCAGGTGCTGGCGGTCCGCCTCCAGGCATGCCACCAATGGGATAAATCTACTAAAACTTCAAAACTTACTCAACTAACTATATTCATGTACAAAATTGGAATTGATCTTGGCGGAACCAAGATTGAAGGAATTTTGCTAGATGAAAACTATAACACAATTGAACGTAAACGCATTGAAACAAATCAGGAAAATGGTTATGATTCTATTGTAAAATCTATCATATCTTTGATCAATGAATTAAAAGTAAAAACAGAAGAGGAAACATCAGTTGGAATATGTACGCCAGGTATTACTGATGCTAATTCAGGATTAATCAAAAATAGCAATACACAATGTCTGATAGGAATGCCATTAAGAAATGACATTGAGAAGGAACTGGGTTCTCCAATTGTAATGGAGAATGATGCCAACTGTTTTGCCATTGCGGAATCATTACTAGGATCTGCTAGGGGTCATGATGTTGTTTTTGGAGTAATAATGGGAACAGGTGTTGGGGGAGGTGTTGTAATCAATGGCACCTTACACAAAGGAAAAACAAACATTGCTGGAGAGTGGGGACATCACACGTTAAGACCAGATGGAAATGAGTGCTATTGTGGAAAGCAAGGATGTGTTGAGACGTATATCAGTGGACCTGCTCTCGAAAAACGATGGCTGGAACTTACTGGGAAGAAAGAATCATTACAGTCAATAGTGCAAGATCTTTCTGACGAAAAAGCGAAACAATGGAAAAATGAATTTCTTGAAAGTTTTGGAATTAGCCTTGCAAATGTAATTGATATTTTGGATCCTAGTGCGATTGTTTTAGGAGGAGGTGTTTCAAACATACCATTCTTGTATGATGAAGGGAAAGAAGCGGTTTATGACAAAGTATTTAGTAATTCTATTGAAACTCCAATACTAAAAAACAGTCTTGGTGATTCTGCTGGTGTATTCGGTGCATGTTTGTTGAATAGTTAGTTATTGTGGTTCTATTGTAGCCGGTGGCTTGCTTGACACCACATAAGATACCCAAGTTACATCATCAATTTCATTTGTGATCCTATTGCTTATCTTTTCTAATAGTTCATTTGGTATTCGAGTCCAATCGGCAGTCATTGCATCTATAGAATCTACAATTCTAATCATTACAATATTACCATATTTCCTTTCATCACCAACAACACCAACCGCCTTATCATCCCCAACTGCAGCATATGCTTGCCAAACTTTCTCATACAAATCAGCATTTTGTAATTCTTCTTCCACTATCTTACTTGCTATTCTTGTAATATCCAATTTATTTTTCGTAACTTCACCGATAATTCTTACAGCTAGGCCAGGTCCTGGAAATGGGTGTCGGACAAGCAAATTTTGAGGAACTCCAATAATCTTTGCTACCTTTCTCACTTCATCTTTGTACAAATCACGAAGTGGCTCCAAAACTTTCAGGTTTAACCAATCTGGTAAGCCACCAACATTATGATGTGTTTTAATTACTGATGCTGGTCCTTTTGACACACCACTTTCAATCACATCAGGATAAAGAGTTCCCTGTGCAAGCCAAGTAAATGGTCCATTTTCCTTTGAAAATTTTGTAAAGATATTAACAAATTCCTCTCCAACAACCTTTCTTTTTTCTTCTGGATCAACCACACGATTTAGTTTTGAAAGGAATTGTTCTTGCCCATCTATTTTTGTGAAATTAACTTCAAAGTTTTCCTTGAACATATTTTCTATCTCTTCTGCCTCATTTAGTCTCAAAAGACCATTGTCAACGAAAACACACTTGAGCCTATCTCCTATAGCCTTGTGAATTAATAATGCCGCCACCGTAGAGTCAATTCCACCACTAACTCCACACAGGACATTTCCATCTACTTTGGAAATGTTTTCAACAGAATTTTCAACAAATTTTTCCATAGTCCAGTCTTGATTTGCATTACAAACATTCAGGACAAAATTTTTCAGAATTTCAGTTCCTTTTTCTGTGTGTACCACTTCAGGATGAAATTGAATTCCAAATACGGTCTTCTGCTTGTTGGCAATAGCCGCATAGCGTGAGTTTTCAGTGTGACCAATTATTTCAAAACCTTCTGGCACATCCTCTGCTTCATCCCCGTGACTCATCCACGCTCTAACGGAATCTCCTATACCATTTAGAATACCAGAATCACTATCAATTGTAAGTACAGATGAACCATACTCCTTGTTTGCACGCTTTATCTTACCACCAAAATTATTAACAATAATTTGATGACCGTAGCATATTCCCAATATTGGTACCTGCAATTGGAAGATTTTCTCATCAGGGACAGGTGCACCAGAATCATAAACGCTTGCTGGTCCGCCAGAAAAAATTATTCCCTTTGGGTTCATTTTGTTTATTTCCTCTAATGGAGTGTCAAACGGCAAAAGCTCCGCATAGACAGAAAAATCCCTAATACGTCTACATATGAGATGGCTGTATTGGGAGCCAAAATCTAAAACAACGATTTTATCCATTATATCACGCTGAATTTTCAATCATTCGTGTCAAAGACCATGTAGCCGTGTTTATGATTTCATCTATCCTTTCTTTTTGACGATAATTTTTGATTATAATTTCTCTTATCTTGTCACCATTGTCATTTATTACACAATCAATAACTTCATGATTCTTTATCTTGCCATCCTCAACTTGTTGAACGTCATTTTTTTTCATCTCACCAATAATACGATCAATAAAAAAAGTTTTCAGAGGAGGTGTTTTTGGATCAAGTGTAACATTATCTTCTAAAATAATTGAAACCTCATCGCTTGTAACAAATGCATTAGCAATGGTTGTGCCATCCGAACTTTTTGTGATTGCTATTTTTCTTTCTTGTTTTATTGTTTTTGGTGCATTACGAGTTAGATCTGAGGCTTTTGTAAAACTTGATTGCTTAAGTATTGCATCTAGTACAGAAATGTTTTTTTCCAGTTTTTCAATCTGTTCTCTATATTTGATTATTTTTTCAGCAAGATCTTCTTTTAATTCTAACATATCACGAATTTGCTCATCAGAAAACCCCATACATTTACTTAGCTAGAACAATATTAAAACGCACTCTTGTAACTAGCCTGTTAAAAATATTAATAATTATCTCAACAGAGTAAAACTAATGGGATCAAACGCTAGTATTGTTTTGATTAGTGGCTCTATTGGATTGGTGCTTCTTGTGATATTTGGGATATCTGGGATTTTTTCATCTTATGTTGAATTAGAATATTCTGAACCAGCAGCTGAAGTAGAACCAGCAGCTGAAGTAGAACCAGCAGCTGAAGTAGAACCAGCAGCTGAAGTAGAACCAGCAGCTGAAGTAGAACCAGCAGCTGAAGTAGAACCAGCAGCTGAAGTAGAACCAGCAGCTGAAGTGGTACAGGAGGATTTTGAGCCTAGAGAGCTTGTGGAACTAAATTGTAACCCCGAAATTGACAAAAATAATGATGACATTCCAGATAACCTCGATGTTGAAGGCTCAGTAGACTGGTCGAATTGTGAGCTATTTGGTTTAGATCTATCCAATCTAGAGTTATCCGGCGCAAATTTATCGGGAAGTCACTTATATGCAGCAGATATTTCTAACACAGATCTTTCTTATGCAGATCTTTCACATGCACAAATCTATAAGGCAAATGTAACTAATACAAACTTTACACACGCTGATCTATCTTATGCAAATTTATGTGGTGTAAGATCTTCTCTCATTCTACCTAATGGAGATACAGCTACTTTTGATTTTACTGGTGCTAATTTATCATATGCAGATTTGGATCATTCATTTTTGATGAATGCAGATTTGACAGATGCATCAGTTATGTATACTAATTTCAACGATGCAAATCTAATACGTGTAAACCTATCAGGTAAGGACCTCACTGGAACGATATTAACAGAGGCTGATCTTTCTGATACAAATCTTACCGATGTAGACTTGTCTAACAAGGATCTAACTGGAACAGTACTTACCGGAGCTAATCTTTCTAATTCTAATCTATCCAGCATAGATTTTTC
>CACIXQ010000034.1 GCA_902590655.1 uncultured marine group I thaumarchaeote | reverse complement strand
TCATGTTGGAGAGGAATATAGATTTCAGATAGAGACATTTGATGAATTTCGTGGAAGCCCCATTGATGGAGTGACTATAACTGCAAAAATAATTTCCAATGGTGGTGAGTTAAGATATGACTTTGGTAGAATAATAACAGAAGATGGGATTTACAAAAGTGGCATAACAATACCCAACATAGATTGGTACGCTGAAAACATTCTTTCTGTCACTGCTGAATATGAAGGAATTGAAAAAACAGTAGAAAAAGAGTTTGATGTGTTTAGAAAGAGTATTACGTCATCAGGTAGTGTTCCAGCAAGTGCTGGGAGTTGTGCTCGTGTGAGTCCAGTTAGTCTAGCAAATGAAACAGAAGACCCAACAGGAATAGCATTCAGTAAGAATGGTCAGAAAATGTTTGTAATGGAAAGAGGTAATGACACCGTACTTGAATACACGTTAACCGGCGGCACATATTGTATAGCTACAGCATCATTCGTAGACTCTTACAGTGTAGTTAATTCAGGAGCTGAGGAGCGTAATCCACAAGACATCACGTTCAGCAAGTATGGAACGAAAATGTTTATCATCGGATCTACTGATAACAATAAAGCTAAGGTAAGTGAATATACGTTACCTGCAGCATGGGACATTTCCACCGCAATATACGTAGACTCCCTTAGTGTAAATAGTTGTGGAGCTGATTGTAGTGCTGCAAGAGGACTCGCGTTCAGCGAGTCTGGAATGAAAATGTTTGTCATGGTTGCAAAAACTGTTGATGCCGTAGATGAATACACGTTAGGTACAGCATGGGATGTTTCCACAGCATCATACGTAGACTCTAAGGATGTACAATCAGAGAATTCAGAACCAACAGGACTCGCGTTCAGCAAAAACGGAGATAAAATGTTTGTCGTGGGAAAGAATGGATCTGATGACCGCGTATACGAATATACGTTAGGTACAGATTGGGATGTTTCCACCGCATCATACGTAGACAATAAAGGTGTAGCAAGTCAGGATGCAAATCCACAAGGCATCTGGTTTGATTATGCCGGGGAGACTATGTTTATGGTGGGAGACCAAGGCAATGACGTAAATGTATACACGCTATCAACAGCATGGGACATTTCCACTGCAAAATTTGTGGACTAGCTCTGCTTTCTTGCTAATTCTGCTCCCTTTACCATTGATCTAATTTTGTCAAAGGAAACTTCTCTGGTTCTTGTACGCAGACCACAGTCAGGGTTGACATACACCTTCGTAGGATCACCCAATGCCTTTGCGGCATACAATATTCTGTCTCTGATGAGCTCAGGAGATTCTATCTCATTTACATGAACGTCAGAAACACCAATTCCAATCTCTCCTTCAAATCCATGTTCCTTGAAGAGTTTCAAGACATTGAATCCTTTCCTAGAATCATCGTCAAGTCCTTCCTTCCACGTATCACGGTTTGCAAATTCCAATGTGTATTGCTGTGCTTTAATTTCCGGCATTTGCGGTGCTAATGCCTTGTAATCATTGCCAGAAAAGCATGCATGAACTACAAACTTGGCATCGATTCCTTTTACTGATTCGTTGATGGATTCTTTGAAAATGTCCATTTCTGCTGGATGTGTTGTTGCAGCTGGTTCATCAATCTGAATAATTTTTGCACCCAATCCTACTAGGTCTTTCACTAATGGTCTTACAACATTCTTTGCTAGTGCTAATACAAGTTCGTCCTTTGATTTGTAATGTTCGTCATATGACCAATCTGCTAGTGTATATGCACCAGTAATTGGAACCTTAAGTTCCCTGTTAGAATTTTCTTTCACAAAGTTGAATTCTTCCGCATGGAAGTTTTGCTTAAAGGTTACAGGTCCCACGACTCTTGCTTTATTGTAGTATTTGTTATCCCATGAACGAACTCTTCCTGCAAAGTCAAATCCATCCACATATCTCACAGGTTCTTCATACATCTCTACACGGCGAACTTCACCGTCATAAACAATGTCAAGACCAATATCTTCAAGTGTCTTGATATTCAAAATTGCAGCATCATTTCTTATCTTAATTTTTTCCTCATCTGAGACGTTTGGATCCTTTACTTTTTTGAGCATGTCTGCTGGTTTTTTCAAACTACCAATTTCTTGTGTTGGGAACAACTTAGACATCTTTCGCACCTCTTGCAATTTCTCCTAGTGCCGATATTTTATTCATAGCAAATTCCTTTGGTACATATTCCAAATCAAAATTATTGCTCACATACGACTCTTTTGGCTTTGTTTTGGCATTAATCTCATCTACCTGCTGGATACATTCTTGTGGTTTTTCAATTGCTGTATTGAAAGAATTGATTATGCCCACACTGAGTATTTTATCTGCAAAACTATGTTTTTCTATTGAACTTACTGGTGTTGTGGTTATGTCAAATCCCAAGCCAGAAACAGGCAGGCCCAAAAGACTTTCAATTTTTGATGAAACGTCGCCGAAATATGTGTGTAGAATAGTTTTTGCCTCTAGTCCATCAGTGAGTATTTTTAATCCGTCAGAAATGAGACCAAAGTCAACTTCCTTGTTGTACGCAATAGATGGTGCTAAAAGTTGGATTATATCGAAACCATCTGCAACCAAAGAATCTATTTCTGCTCTTAACATTTTTGCAATGTTAATTGTGAAATCCTCCTTAGTTTTGAACTCTTTACTAATATGACGGTCAGCAAATGTAAATGGCTCTGGAACAGCAACAGTTTTGTTTTTTGGAAGAGATGAATCTAAGTTCGATTGTACAGTATTACCACCATTAATGAAATTTGGTCCGTCAAAAGATAGTATTCGATAAAACGTATTCATTTCATAAATTCTGTTGAGTGATGAAAGGTTGACTGATTCCAAGTTTGAAAACGGCCTATAGATGTCATCCCATTTTAGTAGTGGATCTGAAACAAAACCAAGATTTGCATTTGTTTGTGCTGTGATATATTCCTCAGTTTCCTTTTGAAAGAGCGAAGGAAGATTTTCTGTATTCTTCCTCGTTGCCTCAATTAATTCCTCTGAACGTGGATAAATTCCAAATGTATATGATGAGATCAAATTGCTAACTTTGAGATTGTTTCGTACGCCCTTTTAAAATCATTTGGCGAAGTAATGAGAATATCATCAGTTATACCGTGTATTTCGTTGATAAATCCGACAATGTTTTCTTTGTAATCTGACCAATCAATTTTGAGAAATTCTGCAGATTTTAAATTCTTATGTGATGGGAGAAGTAGACATGGGATTATCTTAAAATCATTAGAACCTAGTTGATTCGAGATTTTTTCTATTTGATCCTTTGAATGAACTACTTGGGTAAAAAACCCAGTGGGGTTTGCATCAATTTTTTTTTGAATTTTTGCAAAGTTTGGGTTACTAGGAATCGAAAGAAACAATTCTGTCTTCTTTCCAAAACCATCTTCGTTTAGTGCCTTGACAACTTGGCTTGGAATCAGTTCCTCTTTATTTGATGATTTGTCAGATTTGTCGCCCATTAATACAAGTATTCCATCAACAGTTCCAATCGACTCCTCTACAATTTTTTTAAGTTCGCTTAGATTTCTATCCCTGACTCTTAGACTACACGTAATCTTCATATCCTTATTTGATTCACGAATTTTTTTTGCAATTTCAAATGGTGAAACTCTTGGGATTCCCAGTACACAGTCAGTAAGATGTATTCCATTACATACAGAACCAATCATGTTAATTCTTTCAAACAGAACATTCCTAGCATCCTGTCCATCATCAGAAACTTTTGGTGGGTTAATCTCATATCTCACAGTCATAGTTGATTTTTGATTGTACATGATTAAAACCTTTGAGCGATAAATCCATAACATACAGTGTTTTTTTTACGATATGGATATTGGGCAACTACGTTCTGCTTTAACTGGAGAAATAAATCCAGCATTATCAAATACTGATGGAAATGAGCTTGCTTCAGTTTTGATTGTTATTTATGGAAAAATTCCGTTCATAATTATGACAGAGAAATCAAAAAATTTGAAAGTACATGGTGGAGAGATATCATTTCCCGGTGGCAAATGGTGTGAACAGGATTCAGATCTATTGGAAACTGCAATACGCGAAACAAAGGAAGAATTGTGTCTTGAGATACCAAGAGAGCATGTAATAGGTCAGTTAGATGACGTGATTACATTAAATTCTAGATACAGAATTACACCATTCGTAGCCATTTTGGATGTAATCCCAACATTAACTGCAAATTCTGAGGTCGAGTCTATTTTACATATACCATTAGAATCTTTTTTGAACACAATGTCTGAGGATAATCTTCCAGAACATCGATCAATTCAGGAAATGTACACATTCACATTTGAAAAGCACAATGTTTGGGGAGCATCCGCGAGAATGCTAAAACAGATCAATACATTACTCTCTGACAAAAATTTGCTTTGATAAACATCAATTATCTCAGTTTAGTTTAAAAAGAGCTTATCATGCCTGAGACTTTATGGCAGCACGTAAACATTCAGGAAGAAAGATACGCCTAATGAAAAAACAAAAACAAACATCTCCAGTTCCTGCATGGATTATTCTTAAGACAAAAAGGTCGGTAAGAACCAATCCTAAACGAAGAGCTTGGCGTCAGACTGACGTGGAAGTGGGTTAGATGTCTCAGGATGTTGAACGTGTTTATACAGTGAACTTAGGAAAAGTGTTACTTTCACCTGATAATCAGCGTTCTAAAAGAGCAATCAATATGATTAAAGAATTTGCTAGACATCACATGAAGGTCGAGCAGGTTAAGCTTGAAGAAGATGTTAGTCACTTAATTTGGTCTAGAGGAATCAAACACCCACCTAGGAAAATCAGAGTTAGAATGACAAGAACTGATGAAGGTTACATTTTGGTATCAAAATATGAGGGAGAAGAAGAAGTAATAGAAAAAGAAGGGAAGGAATCTGAACCAGAAAAAGCAGAACCAGCTA
>CACIXQ010000033.1 GCA_902590655.1 uncultured marine group I thaumarchaeote | reverse complement strand
GCCGAATCTAAATCTTCTGAGGTTTCAAAAGTATTGTCTAGCCCTATCAAGGACATGTTTGTAGCTATTTTCTTTGTATCTGTAGGCGCATTGATGGATATAACACAGTTGGATAGTTACATCTTCATCGCAATAGCGTTGATTGCGGTTACCATTGCAATGAAGTTTAGTGGAAATTTACTTGGCAATACGGCATTCAGGCTGGAAAAGGGTAAATCATTACGTTCAGCCTTTGCGTTGTCTGCACCACGAGGTGAGTTTTCAATTATTATAGTAAAAGTAGGAGTTGATATGGGCGTAGTCAGCGCATTCCTTTTCCCACTGATAGGATTGATAACGATAATTACCTCGTTCATATCTCCTTTCCTCATTCGTTTTGGAGACAAAATAATTCCTAAACTTTCAAAGTAATAGAAGAATGGCTAGTAAAGAGATGGAGAAATTATTGGAACGTGTTTACAAAGACATAGACACATTTGATTTCAATGGACAGAATGTTCCTCGGATCATATTAACTGACAGAAAGTTTGATGATATTATGTCAAAGATTCAGGGAAAGCCCATTTCTGTTAATACAAATCTTAACATATTACAGGATGGATTGGGTCATGTTTTTGTTGAAATTTTGTTAGATTTTTCATATGGTGAAATACATGAAGAATTTCTAATTTATGCAAATGAGTCTATTGATTTCTTTGAGTCTTTGGCAAAAACAACAATGTTTGCATTGTCACCACCAAACTATTCTGAAGTTAATCAGGACAAAATTTTCATGGTTCAGCTTCCAAAGCCCGAGAAAGCAGTAGAAGCCATAGATATCATAAAAAATGGATTGAGTAAAAAATCTAGTTTGCAGAAGTAATAATGCAGTCGCCGGGATTTGAACCCGGGTCACTAACTTGGCAAGCTAGAATAATAACCAAACTATACTACGACTGCTTGATCGATAAATTCGCATAAGTCTATTAAAGCGTAATGATTTTTTGATATTCTTTTTAACTATAATCAATCTAGTTACATAATGGATGGGAAAATTCAAAAAATTTTGGAAGAAAAAATACACGATTCCATAAACAAAAAAAACGAGATTGTTTTACTTGTTAAATCTTTAGAACAAGAGAAAAATGAAAATGCATTAGGATACGGAATAATAATTGGAAGATTGTATAATTCATTTTACTACCAATCTAGAAGAGTTTTGAATAGAAGTCCAACAGATCAAGAATTTTCTGAGTTTGTTAAACTACTAAAAGAACACGAAAGTGAATTATCTAATTCTTTTTCTTAGTTAGAGGTACAACTCTAATAGTTGGGGTTCCTGGGAGTTTTACACATGCTAATTTTAAAGCATTCTGGGCAGCTTCTACATGTTCCTTTTTCACTTGCAATTCCATTATACATTGTCCACGTTTCACACGTGCTGCTAAACTTACAGCCTTACCAAAAGCCCTTCTCATTCCTTCCTGTAATCTATCTGCACCAGCAGCTGCAATCATCTTGTTTTCCCTAAGTAGTACGTGTGGATATATTCTAAGTTTTGAAAAATAGCCGGACTCACCTGTTGCTTTTTCGAGAGTTTTATTTGCTGTTAGTCTGGTAGATTCGATGGCCATATGTGTTAACTGCATCTTTTCATTAATCAAAAGCTGTACACTAAAATCATAATCTCCTTTTTGCCCACCTTCAAATTTAGCAATCTTGATTTGTGGTTTTCCTTTTATGTACTTCTTTCTGGTATATGGTTGACCATTTCCTTTTCTATAACATTCACCATGCATAATCTACAAATGATTTTCAGCCCATATTTTAACGGTTATAATTAACACCTTATATGACGAACACTGATAAAATTTTCATGTCTAATGAATCAGATCCAAAAATTCAGGGAGTCATGATAAAAAACCAAACAGTTGTTTTAGAGCCTAAATTACAGCAACAGCTTAATCAGAAAGGATATGGTGAAATAGCTGAAAGCAAACTACTTCTAAAATCCTTTGAATCTCTTTACCTTTTGTTTACTGATAGACTAACTATTTTTAAAGGAAAGAAGAATGTAGATTTTGATTACTATTTACAAATTTGCAAAAAACAAGATAAAGATATTCTAACAAAATTTCTAGTTTATCGTGATTTGAGAAATAGGGGATACACTGTCAAGGATGGTCTTGGTTTTGGATCAGATTTCACAGTTTATGATAAACCATTTTCTCGAAAATTACCTTCAAAGTTTTTGGTTTTTAGTCTAAATGAGGGAAAACATGAAAAAATATCAAACATGCAAAAAAAAATTGAGAAAATAAGCAAAATTGGTAAAGAACCAATTATTGCAGTAGTTCAACGGCAGGGAGAAATAATTTATTACAAGATTTCAAACATGAATTTCTATCAAAACACAAAAAAAATAGTTATGAAATAACTTGAATTTTAATATCTATTTATAGACAGCCCATTCCGTCGTGTATTTTAAAAGATTTTTCTTTTCTGCATACGTTAAATCATACATTTCAACATAGTTTGTTCTATTTGTCCATAGATTTTCAAAATTATTTATCTTATTTTCCACACGTGTTTTGTCATCCCATGATGTAAAAACATCAACTGATTCAAAATTTCGGTTTTCCGCATCAAAAGTAACATTTGATGTGCCTGAAAAAGCAACAATGTCATCATTTGTATCCCTAAATATTCCCATACGCTCCTCAAAAACTCCATCCACATATTCTGAATTTGGAATTGCAACTTTTATTTCAACTTTGAATTCCTCAATTATTTTTTTTAATTGTGCAATTTTATTATCACGAATCATACTACCAATTTTATTATCCAGGTTAATCCTGCCGTTAAATTTTCCACGATTGCGTTGATCAAAGAGTTTTATTATTGCATTCAAATCAGAAGTGCTAAATCTATGCCCTGAAACTAATCTAATTTTAGCATGGTGATCCTGTATATTTTCCAAACCAAATGTTAGAGTACTCAAACTTTTTACTGAGATAAATTCTATCGTTCTGTCGTATTGAATGCTATTAGACAAACACGGAATAAAAAATTCTGATACAACATCATCTTTATCGGACCTATATTCCTGTTTTAATTGTAAATCACGTAGTCCCATTATAATAAAATCGATCATGAATTATTTAAGGAACACAATTAAGACGAAAAT
Organism: uncultured marine group I thaumarchaeote; assembly: GCA_902590655.1. Lineage (GTDB taxonomy): Archaea > Thermoproteota > Nitrososphaeria > Nitrososphaerales > Nitrosopumilaceae > Nitrosopelagicus. The sequence goes on along the minus strand of CACIXQ010000033.1, from coordinate 1,894 downwards.
GCTCCCGTCGGGATTTGAACCCGAGATCACTGCCTTGAGAGGGCAGTATGCTTGGCCGGACTACACCACAGGAGCTTGTAAAAACGAGAATAATTCACAATTTAAAGCAATGCTTAGATTTTTCGAAACTCGTAAAAAACATCATCATTTACATCAATAGTAAAAATTTCTCATTTTGAAACTTTATACAAAATATAATCTAACTATCTATGTTTGGAACATAAAAAAATATTAGAAAATCTTTCTATTGAAAAACATCCAGTTGGTTTGGGCGGATGTAAAAATCAAGGGAAGAGTTATGATTGCTGTGAATACGATATTACGGTATTTGATGGTAAAAAGGAAGAGTCATTTCTTGAATGTGACGGAGATTTTTACCATATTCATCACGGGACATTACAGGAAACGTCTCCTGATATTTTATTGCAATATGATGGAATGACAGTTCTACTTGACGAACAATGGGAATTGCATATGCTATTATCCAAAATTAAGGAGAAAAAACAGCAGATTTCTAATGCGTATGTTAAAAATTGTTTGGTAGAGGCTGGAGTATGTGTAACAAAAGCAAGGCAGGGATCAAATGATCCGTATTCTTCTTCATGGGTAAAATGTGCAGCATATTTTCTCGCTGATGCAATTTCTGTTTTAAACTCTCACCGTCCAAGTTCCATGCATATGTTAGGAATATTACGTGAATTACCAAAAAACAAGATCAACAGTACAGTATCAGTAATTACTGACTCAATTGGTATAGAGAGATCTACACCATCATTGCTCTCAAGGATGTTCAAATCAACTCTGGGATTATCAGAGTTAGTGGAAAGTGAATTTCATTCGAAGATTATTTCACGTAAATATCAATATCTTATCAAAAATTCATTATTTTCTGATTGCTATTTTTATCTGTGTTATACTAATAGAAATAATTTCAAAAAAGTCCAAAATATTCATCGGAAACCAGAGCTAATTCATCTCCTGAAGATAGGATTTGATCTGGAAAATGATACTTCAAAGATTGAACATTATGCAAATAACTTAGAAGAGGCCACAAACTCTCTGCTTTCCTTAGCGCATGAATAACTGCCAGATGTATATAAAATTGAGAGGAGAGTATAACACTGTGTTTTTTTCTGATAAAGTTTTAAAAACTATGTACATGATCCACTTTCATGACAGATCAAGCATGTGGCTGTGAAGCCGATACTGGTGATTCAACTTACCAATGTGATTGTGAAATGCAGGGTCATTGTATTTGCAGTCATGATTGCACTTGTGGGTGCAATGTGTGTAAGGAAAACGTGGCAGGACTGAAATAAACTTCAGTTTTTCTTATTTTTATTATAATCTATTTTTTAATGAGAATTATTCCTCATCATCGTCTTCATCCTCATATCCCCATGATTTGACTAGTTCTTTTTGAAATGTGTCAGCCTGTTTTTCATTTAATCTATCACCGCAGTTTTTATGCGTTGGTACAACAATCATACCATCAAGTTTGAATTCAACTTCGTAGAAGTGGATTTTTGGACATTCACACATACCTAATGAATCGAGCACTATCCTCTATATTTGCTTATTTGAAACATTTAACTAACTTTGATCAGTATTAACATTGTTTGCGTAATCAAATATTCATAATTTTATTTTCAATAATTCTTGTTGGTGGTAGTATTGCTCCAGCAACATTCGCGGATCATGTGTCTGCAGGTTCTGGTATTGGTGCGGGTCTTGGTGGTGTTAATAACCCTGGATCTTGGTATGCTGGAGAAAATCTCAAAGTAGGCGAGTACTTCAAGTACAAGGTCTGTCATGCAGAATACAAAGATTGTACAGATTTTTGGTTATCAATGTGGGTAGAGAAGGAAGTACTTGATGGTCTTGAAGACAAACT
>CACIXQ010000032.1 GCA_902590655.1 uncultured marine group I thaumarchaeote | reverse complement strand
TGTCTTTTTCTATTGCAGGATTTATAACGGCAAATTCTTGTTCAACTGGATTAAAGGCAATTTGTATTCGAATTTTTTTGTAATCCGCATCTATGAGAGTTTCACCAAGAATTGAAGTCATTAAAGCTTTTACTCTTTGTTGACCATCGATGATAATTTTTTTCCCATCTGATTTTTCACCGTCTTTTAATGTAACTGCTGGGTCTTTCCATGTAACAATGTATCCTACAGGATATCCGTTGTATAATGAATCAATTAATCCTTTTACTTGATTTGGTTCCCAAACAAACGGTCTTTGTATTTCTGGAATGCCTATGTCTTTTGATGTTATCCAAGACAGAATAGTCTCTATAGGAAACAAATTGATATCATATTTCTGACTTATTTCTACAGCCATGGAGATCATATGTTTATTCATCAACATAGAAAAATGATCCGTTTTTTTTACTAGTTTTAATTAATTATTACATGACTAGTCTTACCTTCCATGCGGAGTAAACAAAAAATGAGCAAAATTCTAGACCAGCTTAAAAAATCAAAGCTGATAGCAGAATGCCCTAACTGCCAAAGGGAGTTTCAATTAGCAAAAGCCATTTTGTTTGACGGAAGCAAACCTCTCCCAGCAAAAGCGGAGGATAAAAAAAATGAAATGCTAGAAGGTCTTGACGAATTAAAACAAGAAATCAAAGATAGAGAAGACAAATTAAAAAATTCTCTGATTAATACTCCAAAAAGAGCCGAGCGTGGAGCAATCAGCAGTAACTTGGGAACATTAATGCAAAATTTTTTGCCATATAACAAAGATTTTAACAAAAACATGCCAATGGCTGACTCGAGATTTCTATCTCAGCAGTTGGACGTAATAGTTTTTGATGGTGCATCAAACAATGATGTGAAACACATCACCTTCATGGATGCAAAAACTGGAGATGCAAAAATGGAACATAATCAGAAACAAATTAGCGATGTTGTGGCAAATGGTAAGGTAAGGTCGGAGCTGTTCTAAATGGTGGATCCTTTAGGCATGTTCAATGAATTTAAGACAATTCTATGTATGTGTCCACACTGCTCAAGCCTTCTTAGACTAAGCCAATTGTACTTACGTTCTGATGTCCCAGCCCCAAAAACTTGGCTTGATGAATATGATCTAAAGAAAATGAAGTTGGAAAAGAAGGAGGAAAAAGTTTCAGAAAGAGAATACGAGCAGGATGAACTGATAAAGAAGAAAAGAGACATGGCCACACAGCGTGGAAGGAAAAAAGTTGTCAGTATTGTTTTGGATTCCCTAGACCCAACATCTTCAAAGATGCTAAAAAAATACAACCCGTTTGACATAAAGCCAGTAATTCATCCGGTGGATTTTGTCATCTTCAACGGTGACTATGAGGCAAAAAAGACCAACTATCGTAAAAAAAGCATTCAGGAAGTTGTGTTTTTCTCAAAAAAATCAGAGGACTCGGACATGCTGAACCTGCAAGAATCAGTTAGTGAGTGTGTGAAAAAGAAAAATTATGACTTTAAGATAGCAAGAATAGCAAATGATGGAAGCGTGACTTTTGAATGATAGCAGAGAAATATGAAATTGAGATCGTTTAATTATGTTTGAACCGTTTTTTAATCCAAAAACCATAGAAGAAGAAATTCAAGAATTAACAATTTCTCAAGAACAAAAACTCGTACTGTATATTACACTTTAAGGAGAGTTTTTGTGATATCATCTATTTGCGATATTTCAGATTGGAGTGATGCTTTAATGATTTGCCTAATCTTTCCCGCACCTTTATACGAGAGAGTTGGAATAATTTTTTTTACATTTTCATGACAGTTTTGTGATATATTTGCTAATTTTTCATGAAATTTATTCGAAGAATCATATTCTGGAATAGGAAATTGTAATGGTCGTCTACCAATATCTCTTGGACCAAAAAGACCACGAGTTTGTGTTGGTTTAATTAATACATCTAAAATTTTAGAATTAAGAAATGCGCATATGTAATGTGCCTCGTTAATATCATTTGTATCAAAACCTAATGTTTTATTATCCACAAAAAAATCGTTTACCTTTAATTCAGTATCATCAAATCGGATAATTATTTTTTTTGAAGTATCTATTACACAGGAAACAAGGTATGTACCAGAATAAGGGTACAAAACTTTGTATTTTTGTGAGGTATTTTGTGTTTCAATTTTTTGGCGCATGTTTATGTAATCATATATAGAAAATTTTTTTTGATTAGGTGTTGCATATTTAATCCAATATTGCTCTACTTGTTCAAAAAATCTTGCAGCACCAAGATATCCATCTCTTTGAATGTTAGTGTAACTTGAATAAACTTCCGGCTTGCCATTTTTTATGGCAACTGGAAGTGCGATTAATCTATAATTACTATTCCCAAATGGTAAAACATCCCCCCCAAAAAGACTAGCAAATAAAAACTCTTTTTCAATTTCTTGGCTTATCTTGACATCTGACCATGGAGGTTTTGTATCATTTGATGGATTACTTGTAACTTTTGGCCTCTGTATATTCATACCACCAAGGGTTAATTCGGGTATAACAGAAAAAAAATTCCTAGGATATATGTTTGCACCCTCATAGAATTTTTCGTCATAAACACTTCGTTTAATATTGTCATTTTTAAATGGGTTAAAATTAATTTTTTCAGACGAAAGATGTTGTTCTACGTCATTTAATTGAAGATTTCCTTTTTCCAATTTTCCCTTAACCATAATTTTTGGAATTGGATATTTTGTTTTACCAATTGTTTCTCCTATAATTATACAAGATAGGTTTCTAAATAATGGCCTAACATTTTCTAAATCATATATTTTATGAATTTTTATTTCTGGATTTGAAAATCCTAGAAATTTTTTATGTTGCTCACCAACCAAAATTGAATAAGGCATAACGAAGGCAATCATCCCTTTTTTGTTTAAATAACTCTTTACAGATTTACAAAAGAACAGCGTTGCTAATTCCATTTGTGTAGTTAAATGCGGTTTTTTACTATTAGATAAACCAAAATTTTTATTTTCTTTTTTTAAAAAATTTTGGTATGTATGATTTTTCATGTCTTTAAGAGAAATCCATGGTGGATTACCAATGATCAAATCAACTTTTTTGTAAGATAATGAGATTGGTCGGTACATATTACGTAAAATATATGGCCATATTGAATCCAAGTCGTTTCTAATTAGTTCAAATAAAATTTTGGCATTTTCAAGTAAAACTCTTTTTACATTAGAATCTTGAATATCTTTGATAGAAACTTCATAACTAGATAATAAATTAGAGTTTATTTCATCTTCTGAAGTAGTATAATTATTTGATCTTGCTTGTTCAAGGTTTTGGTATAATGCTGAACCATGCGTCTTCAAATTATTTATAACACCATCCATTTTCAGCATATCACTTGCAATATTTTCTGGGAAGAAGAATTTCTTATCAACAGCTTCAAATTCTAGTACTTTCAGACCAGAACTTACATCATTTCTCATTTCAGGAATTTTGAGCGAATCACTAAGAAATACAGGTATAGTTATTTCTTCTCTTCTATCTGCTAAAAGCTCACGTAAGGAAAGAAGATAATTAGTTTTAGAAATTATTGCAGCTAATGGATGAACGTCAAATCCAAATACATTTTCAGTAATATGTTTTAGAATATCAGTTTTTTTCATTCCTTTTTTTGTTAATTTTTTAATCTTGAATTGAATCGTCTTAAACAGAAAAGTTCCAGAACCACACGCAGGGTCTAAAACGCTTTTCAGTGGGTTATCTTCTAGAGTTTCAATTACCATCTTTTCTGCAAGCCAGTCAGGCGTGTAAAACTCTCCCAATTGTTTTCGAACTTCAGGACTCACAAGTTCTTGGTATAATTCTTTTAAAACATCTTCATCTATCGCATCAATGTCATATCTCTCAAGTTCTACTAATAATTTTGAAAAGATTTGACTAGACTTTTTTCGTATAGAAATACTCAGAGGCCAAGTGAAAAAATCTTCCTCAGAGAAATTCATTATTCCAGCCTGTGTAAACCTATTACCAAATAGAATGGGCAAAATTTCATCCATTCTCATTGATTCATTATATGATAGTTTTAGATGGACTAGTAGTTTTACAAGCGTAGAAAGATAGGTGTGCCTGAAAAACAGATCTTTTCCTTTTTGCTTTTCCCCATAAACTATTTCCAGGTAATCAGACCAGTTATCAAATTTTAATTTTACATCCTTGTAATCACGTACTTTTTCAAATAAATTATTAAGTTCATTTCGTACATCCATAAAATATGGACTGCTTAATCCAAATTGCATCTTTATTGATTTCGATGTAGGTTTTATTTTTTCTGCATTGTGTAAATAGTTGTCAAACCAATACAAAATTTCTTCTGGTAACGCTTTTGAAATATCTAGTTCATTAGTTACAGATAGATCAGTAACTTCATCTTTTTTAATTATTGGTAGATAAGGCTTGAAAATAATGCCATCAGTGATTATACCAACGTATTTTTTCAGTGGCTCCTTTTCTAAATAATGTTGAAAATATTTTTTTAATTCAATTTCACCGTCGTCTATTGCTTTTGAATTTTTTGTGTCTCGTTTCCACTCAAATATTATATTTTGAAATAACGTATCTGCTCTTCCCCTTAATTGACTAACGGTTTTTGTTGGAACCTCAAAATCGAGATCTTCAGATGCTACACCGAAAATCTCTTCAAAAAGAGTGGAAATACAGTATTGTTTTTTGGCTTCTTCAGAATTTTTGTTTGTTATATTATGAATGTATTTTTGCAATCCTTGCTCTAATTTTTCCTTAACTCCACCCAATATTGTAAATCGGTAATGGATCTAGAAAAGTGATCTGCTCTTGTGTCAACTCTACTATTTATCTAAGACATTATTTTTGCAAATCTGAAAAAATGTCTAGTTTTGTCTAGTTTACTAGGCACAACGATAATTAGCGTATTACTCCAAATGATTTGATACGCTTTTATTCTGCTGAATTAAACAAATCCTAAGTTTGGTTTGCACGCCAACAGAAGAATGAGGGGTAAAACCCTCAAACTTCATTTTTGTATCAATTAAAATGACTTGAAGAGAAATTGGGCGGTTTTTTCGCTCATTTCTATAATTTTTGGCAGTGTTGCAATAAAGCTTGGTTGGTTTAACTGCTCTTTTTTATCCAGTACAATGTAGACTCCCACCTTTTTCATCCCATCTTCATCAAAAAACTTGTTAATTCCCTGTATTGAATAACAAAAATCTGTCATTTTTTTCTCGAAATTTGCCTTTTCTTTTTCATTCAATTGATTATATCTCATCATTTGTTTGCCCTTCAGCGGAATCTTTACACCAATTACTAGTACACCGGCCTGCTGCTTTGGCTCAAAAATTTCTAAATCATTACTGAACGCATCAATATTTTTTACTATAATTTTGAAATTGTCTTCCGTTTTGGTTTCAGTAATTGAATATCCATCTTGAACTAACCAACGTTCAACACTATCGCGTAAATTACTCATAATTATTCCAAATGATGCATCGCAACTAGGTCTTTCTTGAAAATCTCAAGCTCTTTTGGAATCTCAATCTTGATCGAGTCCTTGAGAGACAGCCCCTTCTCCTTCTTCTCATTCCAAACCTTCGAGTTGAAATCACTGATGGCCTGAGTGTGCTGGGTCATGTCCTCGTTTGATTCTTCCTTTGCCTGCTGCTCGGTGTGGATGCTCTTGTCCGAGTAGAGAGTTTGCCAGAGGAAGTCGGTAATGTATGGGGTGATTGGAGCCAAAAGCTTCAGCAGTGTGGACAAAACCTTATGCAAGGTATAGATTGCTCCATCCCGCTCGGCATCTGAAAATTCAATTCCATATGCCCGAGTCTTTGCCATCTCAATATACTGGGCAGCAAAGACATTCCAGGTGAACTCTCGAATTGCTGTGGCTGGAATGAAGAAGTTGTATTGGTCAAAGCCAACCTTGCAGTCCTTTACCAGCTTATCCAGCTCAGAGATGATCCATTTGTCGGTGTCAGCCAGCTCCGCCGACTCAATTATAGGAAAACTGGAAAGGAATCTGGATACATTCCATAATTTAGTGAGGAATTTTTTTGTTGAATCAATTTT
>CACIXQ010000031.1 GCA_902590655.1 uncultured marine group I thaumarchaeote | reverse complement strand
CTGAAAATGTTATGGCAAAAGATTTCATTTTGAGAATTATTGGAGATATTACAACTGAGGGCGCTGCTGGTAAGGCGATGCAATTTGGTGGTGATGGAATAACTGACATGTCTGTTGAATCACGTTTAACTCTAACTAATATGACTACAGAAGCTGGTGCCAAAAACGGAATAATTGAACCTGATCAAAAAGTGTTTGATTATATTTCTGAACGAGGTATTTCAAAATATGATGCAGTTTATGACGATGATGATGCACAGTATGAGAAAACATTTGAGTATGACGCATCAGAACTAGAACCAGTAGTAGCTAAACCATTTTCTCCACAAAATGTTTCTCCTGTTCGAGAAACTAATAATATAGAAATTGACAAATCATACATTGGTTCTTGTACAGGTGCGAAATACGAGGATCTAGTAGCAGCTGCAAAAATTCTAAAGGGTAAAAAAGTTAAGGTTAGAACAGAAGTTCTTCCAGCTACAATTTCGATTTACAAAAAGGCAACTGAAAATGGTTTAACACAGATATTTATCGACGCTGGGGCGGTGGTTGGTCCTCCAACTTGTGGTGCATGTTGTGGTGCACAGATGGGTGTATTAGCAAAGGACGAAGTTTGTGTGAGCACAACCAATCGTAATTTTCCTGGCCGTATGGGACATTTGGAATCTAAGACATATCTTGCTTCACCATTAGTTACCGCTGCATCTGCAATAACTGGAAAATTAACAGACCCACGTGATTTGTAATGAAAGGAAAAGTAATCAAATATGAGCAAGATAATATTGATACGGATGTTATTTTACCTGGACCATATCTAAAATTACACGAGCATTCTGAGCTAGCTGAACACGCAATGGAGGGAATGGATCCTGATTTTCATTCTAAGGTAAAAAATGCTAGTATTATTGTAACTGGGAATAATTTTGGATGCGGTTCATCACGAGAACATGCACCAATAGCTCTTAGTGCTAGTGGAATAGAAGCAGTATTAGCTCTATCTTTCGCTAGAATATTTTATAGAAATTCAGTTGACGGCGCATATCTATTGCCTATTGAGATTGATGAAAAGACATATTCCAGTATTTCAGAAAATGATGAGCTAGAAATCGATACTACTAAAAATGAGATTAAAAATATAACGAAGAATGAAACCTATTCAATGAAACCATTTCCTGATCTTATTGGAAAAATTATTGAAGCTGGAGGTTTATTCAAATACAAACCATAAAAAAAGTTTCTAACGATACGATTTTTGTTTTCTTCGTCTGGCGCTTGGCCCACCAAATTTCTTTGGTTCCTTTCTTCTTGCATCTCCACTAACAAGGTATTTGTCAAATTCGTCAATCATTGTTCTAAGTTCAGCTCTTTCTTTTTTAGTAAATGGGTGATCCTTAGGTTCTTTTTTATTTTTAGTCCATCCAATCAATGCACGCGTTATTGCAGTAGCTGCAGCATATGCTTGCCCCATAAATCCTCCTCCGCTAACTCTAACTGAAACGTCAATTTTTTTTCGTAATTCTCCAGCAATTTCAAGTGGAACTAAAATGACTTCACGTGCAACAGTTGGTTCTATCATATCGATTGGTACGTTGTTCACTCTAACTTTCCCATTTCCTTTAGTAATGTAGACATGTGCACTCGCAGTTTTTCTTTTAGCAAAATAAATTCCAGTCTTTGTAACCATTAATTCCACCCAACATTTCTACCAAGTTCTCCCATAGTTGTATATGACGAACTTGATTTTCTAATCTTTGCTTTTTCAATCTGTATTTTTCCTAAAGTTTTTACATCCTTTGGTACTCCAACATGCACTCTTAATCTCTTAAGAGCTTCTGTACCTGATGGTTTCTTTCTTGGTAGCATCCCTCGTACCATTCTACTAAGAATTGTATCTGGTCTTCGTGGATGAAATGGACCATGCTTTGGGTGTAAGATACTTGATATTTCTAAGAATTTATTGTATTCACCAACGATACTACTCTTTCTACCACTAATCATAATTTTTTCAGAGTTTACTACAGTGACCCTATTCCCTTGCAGTAGTAATTTTGCTACATTCGATGATAATCTACCAGCAATGTGATCTGTCCCATCTATTACTATTGGTCTACTAGTTTTATCAATAGGTTTGTCATTTTGTTTAGCATCAGGTTTTGATTTAGCAGCTGGCTTTGGTTTAGCAGCTTGCTTTGGTTTAGCATCAGGTTTTGGTTTATCCAAAAATTATTACACCTTTTCCAGTTGGGAATTTTTTAATCATATCAGAGTAGGCCATAACATTTCCTCCAGATTTAATTATCTTATTTCTAGCAGTTGTGGATATTGAAAAAGAACTTAGTATAATTTTATGAGATAAATTACCTGTTCCAAGAATTTTACCAGGTACAAACAACACATCATTCTCCTTTGTGATTTTATTTATTCTAGTCAAGTTGACAGTACGTTTTGATGATGATGGTTTTAGAGCAAGATCAGCAAGCTTAGACCATATAGGCGCCTCATTTTTCTTTGAGGCCTGCTTAAGATCCTTGACCATGTGTAAAACTATTTGATTGACCAATAGATTATTGCCCTCTCTAACCCAAATATAACAGTATGACTACTTCAAGTTAACAATAGTTTCCTTAAACTCTTCTAGTCTTTTAGAAAGTTCTTCGATACCAGCTATTACAATTTGTTTTGGTTCAAGAGAACCAGCAGTTTCAATAGTCAAAACATATTCATCATCCTTGTCAGTATTTGTAAGTATAGATACATTTGCTGAGTTCCATTTAGAATGTTCTGTCCCCCTACCAAGTCTTGCATATGCTTCAAGCTTAATGCGTTGACCTGGTGCTAGATGTATGATAGGAATTTGATTAGAAGTTGGTTTTACAACTTGATCCTTTGATTCTAATTCAGCAGATGTAACTACCTTAGTATTTTCTGTAGCTTCTGAATCAAGAACCAACACAACTCTTGAATTAGATTCATCATCACCACCAAGTTCTGTCTTTAGAGGAATCAGGCCTAATGTGTGAGCAATACCCTCATCTGGTAAAACAGATGAATTTTCTATTATGTCCACAGTATCTATTGCAAAAACCGGAATTCCATTAAGGCAAATCCTTCGTAGTGCATTTGCATAATATGATGAAACACCCTTGAGTTTTACAGATATTTTCCTATCATCACTAGTAATAACTTGGATTGAAGACAAACTTATTGAAAACTTCTAAAATCCAAATAAAAATCTAGCTCGTATATCTATAGGTTAATATCAATTCTTCAATCATTACTATTATGTCAGATAAGCTTACTGTGGTAAAATACACTTTTGAAGGTGAAAAGTTTGAGATATTAGTTAAACCAGATCCAGCACTTGATTATAAGCTTGGAAAGATAAAAGACATAACCTCCATTTTGGTATCAGAGGAAATTTATCAGAATTCTGGTAAGGGTACACGAGCATCATCTGAAAAATTACAGAAGGCATTCCAGACAGAAGATCCTTTAGTTATTGCAGAAAAAATATTACAGAAGGGTGATCTTAATTTAACAACTGATCAGCGTCGTAAGATGACTACAGAAAAACGAAAGCAGATAATCACATTCATTGCAAAAACATTTGTTGATCCACGGTCTCATCTGCCTCACCCGCCACTGAGAATTGAGCAAGCCATCAGTGACGCACGTGTTAATATTGATCCTTTCAAAAGTGTTGAAGAACAAATCAAGGATATTGTGGAAAGCCTTCGTTCTATAATTCCATTAAAATCAGAAAACCTTTCATTAGAAATTTCTGTTCCCGCACAGTATGTTGCAAAGTCTTATTCTGTACTAAAATCAACTGGTGTTTTGAAGAAAGAAGAGTGGCAAAAAGATGGTTCACTAAAAGCAATACTAGAAATACCCGCTGCCGCAAGACCGAATGTGATAGATAGATTAGGTTCTGTGACAAAGGGTACTGCATTTGTTGAGGTTTTAAAATGAATCAAAAACAATCTGTTATTCCAGGAGATATTATAGCTACTGGTGATTATAGACCTGAACAAAATGTTGTACTTGTTGGTGATAAATTAATATCCACAGCAATTGGATTTTCTGAAACTAGTGATGACTCTGTATCTGTGATTCCTATAACTGGATTTTACACCCCAAATGCAGACGATTTAATCATTGGTAAAGTCATTTCACATAATGCATTATCATGGGAGGTTGACATAAACTCCTATTATCCAGGAATTCTTTTAGCATCTGATATCTTTGGAAAGGATTATTCACCATCTAGAGATGATCTATCATTAAAATTAACAATAGGTGATATTGTTTTAGCCAGAGTTACTGGCATGGGTTCTAGGGATCCATTGATCACTATTGCTGGAGAAAATCTAGGTCGACTTGATTCTGGTGAGTTGGTTAAAATATCTTCGACTACAATTCCATATCTTACTGATTCAATTATACAAACAATTGAATCATCTACGAATGCAAGTATTACTGTGGGTAAAAATGGTTTGATTGTTTTAAAATGTGATAATTCTACAGGTTTAACAAAGGCTATCAAGTCTATCAAAATGATTGATATGATACGTGATAGTGATAGTATGGAAGAAAAAATTAAAAATTTTTTAGATGAGGACAATTGAAAAAACGAGAACCTAAAAAACGATATGTACTTCCAGGAGATTTTATCACCACTGCACCTCTTAGGTTGCAAAATAATGTTGTATTAGAGGGAAAGCGAATTATTTCAACTACTATAGGACTATCTGATATTTCTGATGATAGTGCTAGGGTGATCTCATTAACTGGAGGATACATGCCAAAAATTGATGATTTGGTAATAGGTACAATTACATCAGTTTCTGGTAATTCTTGGTTTGCAGATATCAACTCATGTTATCAGGGAATGCTTTTGGGTCAGGATGTATTTGGAAGAGGTTCATATCCTACTGCAACAGAAATGAGAGAAAGATTAGATAAGGGAGATATTGTCTTTGCAAAGATTGCAAATTTTGATAGGCAGCGTGAACCTTTGATTTCTATCGCAGATAAAAATTTGGGAAGGATTGATTCTGGAGAATTGGTTAGGATATCTCCCACTAGAATTCCTCGTCTTATTGGGAAACGTGGTTCTATGATACAAATGATTGAAGCATCTACTCATGCAACACTTACGGTAGGACAAAATGGCTTGGTCGTTGTATCATGTGAGGAAACAAATGGATTATTAAAGGCACTTGCAGCAATTCGGATGGTTGATGAACAGGCACATCTTGTAGATTTGACCGATAGAGTGAAAAAAATGTTAGAAAATGATGGTGTATAATTAATGGGAGGAAGAGAAGCTAATGTAGTATTACTTGATGAGAACGGAATTCGTTCTGATGGACGTAAAGTAAACGAAACAAGAAAAGTTACAATAAAAGCTGGAGTATTAAAAAATGCTAATGGTTCTGCGTATATTGAATTCGGCGGAAATAAAATTCTTGCAGGTGTTTTTGGTCCAAGAGATGTTCATCCAAAACACATGTCAAATCCAGACACAGGAATTCTAAGAGTTAGATATCACATGGAGCCTTTTTCTGTAGGTGAAAGAAAAAAACCGGCTCCGTCACGACGTGAGATCGAGATCAGTAAGGTCATCAAGGAGGCATTAGAACCTGCAGTTATGCTTGAGAACTTTCCTAGAACTGCAGTAGATGTGTTTCTTGAAGTATTGCAAGCAGATGGTGGAACAAGATGTGCTGCATTAGATGCAGCATCTGTTGCATTAGCAGATGCGGGAATTCCTATGAAAGACATGGTATGTGCATGTGCTGCAGGAAAAGCAGCTGACGCATTAATTCTTGATGTGAATAATGAAGAAGACCAAGCTGGACAGGCAGATATGCCAATAGGTTATATGCCAAACTTGGGAAAAATTACACTCTTACAATTGGATGGCGTTCTAACCCCTGATGAATATAAGAAATGCATCGAACTAGGTTTAGAAGGATGTAAGCAGGTTTATGAAATACAGAAGAATGCATTACGTGAAAAATATTTCTCGAGTAGTGATAACAGATAATGACAGATATTTCAATTATTGATAAACTCAAAAGATCCAAAATTCTGGATCTATTGCAAGAAGGAAAAAGAATTGATGATCGTGCGTTAGATGAACCACGACCGCTGGTTATAGACACTGGGGTTATACCTCATGCTAACGGTTCCG
>CACIXQ010000030.1 GCA_902590655.1 uncultured marine group I thaumarchaeote | reverse complement strand
TCTTCTATAAAATCAATTTTTTTTACTTTAACATCCTTAACGAGTGATTCAGCACTATGAATCCCATCTATGATCTTTGATTTGTTTGCACCAATATTTACAAGACTTGAGAGTAACATATCGCCAGAAATGCCAGCTACCTGAGCATCAATAACAAATACCATGAAACTAAATTCATTAAAATGCTTATAAATTCTGTTCAATGCTTATTCGCCTAAGATTTAATTATCAAAAATCTAAGTGCAGAATATGATAACGATAATTGGGGCAGGAAAAGTAGGTGGCTCAGCTGCACTAAATTCTGCAATGAAGAAATTAGATGATCAGATTCTTCTCTTGGATATTGCAGAGGGACTTCCACAAGGAGAAGCAATGGATCTTAATCATTTGTTGTCTGAACAAGGAATAGATGTTGAAATCACTGGTTCTAATAATTATGAAGATATGAAAGGTTCAGACATTGTAGTTGTTGTAGCCGGTGCTGGTAGGAAACCAGGAATGACCAGAATGGATTTGCTTAAGATCAATGCAGGAGTTGTAAAAGACGTTGTTGGAAATATAAAAAAATATGCAGACAATGCATTGATAATCCCGGTAACTAATCCATTGGATCCAATGGCATACATCACATACAAAACTTCGGGTTTTGAAAAAAATAGAGTGTTTGGAATGGGTGGAATGTTAGATTTATCAAGATTCAAACAATTCATTCACGAAGCAACTAATGGTTCACGAAAAGAAATTGATGCTATTGTAATAGGAGAACATGGAGAAAATATGCTACCACTCACTAGATTTGCACAAGTGTCTGGAAAGCCTTTACCAGAAATACTTTCTCAAGAAAAGTTAGATGAAATATTTACTCTAACAAAAAATGTTGCAGCTGAAGTGATAAAATTAAAGGGAGCTACTGTTCATGCACCAGGAAATGCAATATCATCTATGATTCAAAGTATTGTACAAGATAAAAAACAGGTCATGCCAGTTTCAACATACTTGGATGGAGAATATGGCTATTCGGATGTCACAATTGGTGTTCCTGCAGTAATAGGAAAAAATGGTGTGGAAAAAATCAATGAACTCGATTTAAATCAAGATGAGAAAGAATGGTTCGATAAGGGAGTAAACAGTGTTAAAAGTGCCCTAGCGGGTATTGACATCTGATCATTTTTTAAACTAATCAAATTTAGTGTAGATAATTGAACGTAGAACAAATTTTCCAATCATTACAAAAAGGAAAGATTTCCCCATCAAGGGCCAAAAAATTACTCTCACTATATTCAATTGAAAAGATAGGGAATATTGCCCAAATCGATACTGGAAGAAAAAATAGAAAGGGAATACCCGAGGTTATTTTTGCTGAGAAAAAACAACTTTCAGATTTAAAAAAAATAATTACAAAAAGTTTATCAAAAAATAATGAAGTGCTTGTTTCAAGAATAAAACAAAAGGACTATCCAAAAGTTTTAGAATTTTCTAGGAAAAATAAATACAAAATGAAAAAAGGAAAAAACACCACTGCTGTTCTAATTCACAAAAAAAATATTAAAAAAACAGGTGGTAAAGTTGGAATAATTGCTGCTGGAACATCAGACATTGGTATAGCTGAAGAGGCTAGACTGGTATGTGAATCAATGAATTGTGATTCTATTTCCAGCTATGATGTGGGAATTGCAGGGTTGCATAGAATTTTTCCAGTGCTTAAGCAATTTGTTGAAGCAGAAGTTGATGTTATAGTTGTGGTGGCTGGAATGGAAGGAGCGTTAGCATCAGTTGTATCATCTATAGCTGATGTACCAGTAATCGGAGTCCCAGCCTCAATTGGATATGGATATGGTGAAAAAGGTGTTGCCGCCCTAGCATCAATGTTGCAAAGTTGTTCTCTCGGTCTCACTGTAGTCAATATAGATAATGGTGTTGGTGCTGGTGCCGCTGCTGCAAATATAGCAAGCAGAATAAAAAATAATTCTAGATGTTGATTATTCCCAGGCTTGCAAGTTCGTTACCAATACCAAACCCAATTAACGCAACTCCAGTTCCAAGTCCAGCCATTTCCAAACCACCCTTTACTATACCAGTTTCTGCCATTCTTGATTTTATGGCACCAACAATGAATGAAGCTGTTACACTGATACCTATCGCTATTGCTAGTGCACTATAACCACTTCCAAAGAAGAATGGAATTATAGGTAACATACCACCAGCCAAGAAAGAAACAAACATTATCAATGCGCTTTTTAGTGGACTTCCAACAACATCTACGTTTAATTTTAGTTCTTCAGTAAGCATTGTATCTAGCCAAACTTTTTTGTCAGAAGTAACTTTGTTTACAACCATCTCTAGGTCTTTTCCAGTAAATCCTTTGGCTTTGTATATATCCTCAATCTCTTCACGTTCAACATCAGGTTTATTTTCTATCTCCCACTTCTCTCGTTCTATTTCTGATTCTAACAATTGTCTATGAGATTTCACAGCAAGATAATTTTGCACAGCCATCGCTTTTGCTCCAGTAAACATTCCTACCAGTGCTGCCAGAATTATGATATCAGACGCAACATTTGCTCCACCAACACCAGCCGCAATTCCAAGTGAAGTATTTATTCCGTCACCAAACCCAAAAACAAAATCTCTAATCGTGCTAGATTCAGTCATATGCGGTTCAGCGTGTCTAGGCTCACTAATTTCCTTCATTTTATCTCAAGACCCTTTAGTAATCGAATTTTTGGTAAATATTAGATGTCTTGTCGCAAAAATTTTATACTATCGACAAGGTCAAGCTTACAATGGCTGGTAAAAGAATCGTACTTACAGCAGATCGTAGTTTAATGACAAATTATAGAGGTAATTTTCTTTATGGCTTTATAGCATGTGGACCATATGAGGTTCTCCCAGAATGGGTTTTTGATAAAGTATTTTGTCCTCCAGTTGAAACAGACCCTAACACTGGTGAGGCAAAGGTTGCACAAGTTGGATTAAGAAGGGTAGAAAGTGCATTACTACAAGGTTACAAGAGAGATGAAATTCTCACTGTAAACCCTGATTATATTCAAAAATCAATTGGTTCTGATACTAAGATAGTTGGAATCAATGTGATGGATCCGCTTGGAATGGCTCCAGTTACAACTACTATGTCTCCTGAAAAACTATCCTATGTTGCGATGAAATTCAAGAAGATGTGTGCAGATATCATACAATTAAAGAAAAAATATGACTTCAAAGTTGTCGTTGGAGGAAATGGTGCGTGGGAACTAGCAAAGTCAGACAGAATGAGAATTCATGGTATTGACACAGTAGTTGTTGGAGAAGCAGACGAACTCGCTTTGGATTTGTTTCATGACTTGGAAAAAGGAGATGCACCAGAATTAATGCATTGTTTTGTAAGAAATATACAAAATATTCCAGAGATTACTAAACCAAGTGTAAATTCCTTAATAGAAGCAATGAGAGGTTGTGGAAGAGGTTGTGACTTTTGTGATGTTAACAAAAGATCCAAAAAAGATCTTCCAGTTGAAAGATTACGACGCGAAGCAAAAGTAAATCTTGATTATGGATTTGATTCTGTTTGGTTACACTCTGATGAAATGTTACTGTATGGTTGCGATAACAAAGACTTCTATCCAAACTATGATGCAATTACTTCATTATGGCAAGGACTAAAGGATCAGGGTGCAAATTTTGTTGGGACAACACATATGACATTCTCAGCTGTTGTTGCTGATCCAAAATTGATGAAGGATATTTCTGAAATTAATGACATGCATAATAATGGCAGATGGCTGTCCACAAATCTTGGAATTGAAACAGTTGCTCCTAGTATGGTAAAAAAACATCTGGGAATTAAAGCGAAACCATTTTCACCAGAAGAATGGGGATGGGTAGTAAGAGAGGGAGCAAAGATACTTAACAAAAACCACTGGTTCCCTGCTGCTACTATCATTATTGGTTGGCCAGATGAAACTCCTGATGAAGTTCAGTATACAATTGACATGATGAGTGACTTTAGGGCATTCGACTTTAGAGGATTAGTTGCTCCGTTACTATACCAAGACTTTAGTGAGAAAAATTCAATGCACTTTGGAAACCTGAACGAAGCACAATTCACATTGTTTTGGAAATGCTGGGAAAATAACCTTCGTGTTATTAATGACATCATCCCAATTATCCTTAGAAACAAAACATACGGTCCTCCAATGAAGATTTTCATGTATGGTTTGATTAAAGCTGGAACCTGGGCAATAATGAGATACTTGCGTGGATTATGTAAGGACTTGTTTAATGGAAGAATGCCTGATGAAATTATTGATAAATATGCACGAAGTAGATCTGTAACTGCTCCTACTTATACAAAATAAATTATAATTTTTCTATTGCTGCGTCAGCTATAGTATTTCTCTTTGGTTTCATGATTACAAAATAGGTTTTGTCTGATCTTTCTATAGATTCAACCTTCTTGTAAGACTTGGTATTCACATCAAATTCCAAAATCCCTGCTTCTAATTCACCTTTTGTATAAATCATCAGGTATGTTTCGTTTTCACTATGACCCAGTGGTATGATGGAGCAGATATATCCCTTGTAAGAATTAATTGGCAGCACGCTTTTCATGGGTTGTGCTACACAAGCCATATAGAGAAATACATCCTCGATAGAATCAAATTCCTCATATTCCACAGTCATTAAACTTCATCAATTGAATAAACTATAAGAACGTAGAGTTATTTTCTGTTTCTTATTTTAAATATGATTACCGCAGGTGCGACAAAATACATTCCTATGTTAAGAAGTATAATTCCGATTCCGTATCCTAGCATTTCTTCTTCTGAATCAATATCAACATAGTTTAGAATTGCCAATGAAGTTAACATTGGAGTAATTGTAATCTTAACAGCTTCCTTGAATACAATGTTCTCGCGCTCATAATCTGCTATAGCAGGTGAGAAAGAATAATAGAATTGGTTGAATCCTGCCATAAATGTTGAACCTGATTGTGTTTGTAACACTGTGCCATCACGAATTTCTCTAAGGAATTGTACTTGTGGTGCCATTTCACTACCGAATGCAGCTGTAGCAATTAAACAACCACCGCCTTTCTCTTGTGCAGCTACACAAACATTATTTCTTAATTCAGTACCAGGTCCACAAATAGGCTGTGTTACTTCTGGTTGCTGGTTCTGTTCTGGTTCGTCATCTTTTTCTTGCTCTTTTACTTCCACTGTTGTTGATTTTTGTTCTTCTGGTTCTTTTGCTTCCCCGCTACTACCACCAAACTCGAAGGTAGTTTCATTTGATTGTGGACCCCAGTCTACTTTAACAGTATAATCACCTTCTGAAGTAAAATATGGTGCTGCCGCCCTTAACGAACAGGAATAACTTCCATCAGCGCTAGGTGTTATCTGGCAAATCCCTGCAAGATTACCATTCGGTGCAAAAACTGTAACTGCAACATCAGAACCTTTCTGTGGATCATTTGGAGTGTAATCTTTTACCGCTCCTGAAATAATAATTGTTGATCCATCTCCATACCATTCTTTATTTGTTGAAACAGAGATAGGCTCTGTGGCAGCGAATGCCGCACTAGATATACCAGATGATAATAGTGACAAAGATACGATTGCCAAAAAGAATTTCCCCAGTTGCTTCATATTGACAAAGCTACGACATTTTTAGAGTATTTATGTATTAATCAGAAAAAAAAGTAACATTAGTTGTTAATTTTCATGTTATTCTGAATTATTTACGATTAATTTAGGAAGCTATCAAGTTTCGCTAGACCATCGTCAATATTTTTAAAATTATCATCATTTTCTAATACTTTTACTAGCTTTTCAGTATCAAGTGAATAGAAAATACCATCATTATTTTCTTTCTTTTTAACAAAACCATTTTCCATTAAATATGACAATTTTTCATCAAGTTCCACTTCTGAAATAGTAATTTTCTCTGTGAGAATCGATAATGGTTTTGGACCACTTTTTAATTCTAATAAAATTTCAGCGTTATCAGGTTCAAATAATGATTCAAAAATTTTCTCGCTTTCATTTGAATCATCACTTGACATCACATTAATCTTAGAGAAGAAAATTATAATTCTATCTTAAATCAGGTTAAAACAATCCAGATGCTTAGCATGGTTTTTATCTAGGACACTGAAAATCTCGATACTTGACCGCTGAATACCAGTATATAGTAAGGATTGTGGGAAATGATATTCCTGGAGAGAGAAAAATGATAGTTGGGTTGACACAGATAAGGGGTGTCGGCTATATGTTTGCAAA
>CACIXQ010000029.1 GCA_902590655.1 uncultured marine group I thaumarchaeote | reverse complement strand
CCTTCACCATTTGCTATTGGTATAGGTATCTTCTGATTTAATTTCAATTTATTTGTAAATGGTGTTTTATTGTTTTTTACAATCAAATTAGTCCATTGACACATAAAATTAAGTGACTCATTTTTTAGTAAAACTCCTGGTAGTAAATTAGATTCAACTAATATTTGAAATCCATTACAAACTCCTAAAATTGGAATCCCTTTATTGGCCAATTTTTTAACATCGGTAATTATTGGACTGTTTGCTGCTATTACACCAGCACGTAATCTGTCACCATATGAAAATCCACCAGGTAAAATGACTGCGTCAATGTTATCTGGTAAACCCTTTTCGTGCCAATAATACTGTGTATTCAAGTTAAAAACATCCGTTAAAACATGGAACATATCACGGTCACAATTACTGCCAGGAAAAACAATTACCCCGACTTTCACAGTTTTACTAATAATTTCACCTATAAAATTGATACACATGACCATGTTTTTATTTTGGAGAATTGCAAGCACACCATGGCACAGATTAGGGAAATAATGGAAAAAAATGTCATAACTATTGAGCATGATAAAACTGCATTGGATGCAGCATGCCTAATTTCTGAGAAGGATGTTAGTTTTCTAGTAATAATGAAAGATGGTAAACCAGTTGGTGTGTTATCTGAAAGTGATTTTGTCAAAAGACTGGCGGCAGATAATAAAACGGCATCAGATGTCATTGTTTCTGAAATAATGTCAAGCAAGTTTAGATGGGTTGAACCAGAAACAGAACTGGAAGATGCTATTCAAAAGATGCTTAATAATAATATACGTAGATTGGTTATTTTAGATGATAACAAGTTGGTTGGTGTCATTACACAAACTGACTTGACTGGATTTCTTAGGGATAAGCTGTTAGTAGATAAAACGATTAAAAATATTCAAAAAAATTAACTTGCTTCAGATTCAATGGATGCATTACTTACAAGCGGATTAAATATTCTTAATTCTTGACAAACATCTTCAACAATTTTTTCAGCCTTTTTTTTATCATTAGCTTCTACAGTAAATTTTAGTATCTTCCCAGCACGAATTTTTTTTATTGGTGAATTTTTACTTTTTAAGACAAGATCGTTCAGAATTGTGTCACCTTCAGGATCGCTGATATTAGGCTTATTTTCAATTATCACGTGAATAGTATACGCTGTCATGATAAAACATTGTGTCAAAACGTAATATGTGTAATGGCATAGTAAAACATCATGCCGAACGGCTTCTAGCCCTGCCTTTTTTTCTTTTATACTGTCTAGCTTTCCTCTGTTTTTTTGAAGCCATGACTAAACACACCATAGCCAGTTTTTGAACCTATGTATCAACGAAAATGTATTAGTAATGGTTGATACGAATTGGTTTAACATGACTAAGTCTAGATATTGGAAACTAACTAGCGATGAAGTTAAACAGTTAACACATGAACCAGATAAAGTAATTAATTGGGAGATTAAGGGTGTACGAAAACCTGAAGAGGATGCAAAATTCATTGGTATATTTCTATACAGAAATGGAACTCCACATGACTATGAAGCACTTAATGGTATAGTCTATTACCATAATAACATTGATAGAAATGAACTACCTGACATAACAAAATTTCTTAAGAAAAAGTTTGGTGGTGATGAAATTGAAAAAGGTGAAAGAATATTTCTTAAAGATTCAAAAGAGATCTACACTGGAAAGGAGATTGGAGAATTAGCAGAGGAATGTGATGCAAAATTTAACACTGAATCAATTATATCAATTGAATTAAATGATGCTACACAAGATGAACTAAAGAAATGGGGATTTCCCGATTCTAAATTACTTCCTATACCTGGTAAATAATTAATAACTAAAAGTATGTAGAGAATTCAGATGTCGGAGTTTGATAAACTTTATGTACATTTGAACGAACTCAGAACAAGAGTTTTACGAATATTAATTGTAGTTGGTATAATTGCTATATTTTTAATGACATTCCATCTTGAACCAGTAATGTATAGTGATATTACATTGTATTATCCTTCACCAGAACCGCTTGATAATATTGCAGCACAGCTTACTGATTATTTTAGAATTAATTTAGTGCCAGATGATGTGCAATTAATTCAAACTGCACCTGGTCAAGCATTTTTTGCACAGGTGTATATTGCTGCATTAATTGGACTTGTTGCTGGTACCCCAATAATAGTTCGAGAGATTATAGGATTTCTTAAACCTGCATTAAAGGAAAATGAGATTAACGTTAGTAGATCAATCACTATTCCTATCATGGGCCTATTCATTTCTGGATGTCTATTTGCATATTTTGTTGTAGTACCATTCATGTTAGAATTTTTGTACAAATATGGTGCGTCAGCTGGACTTGTTACATTTTTGAACATAATGGATTTTGTTACATTTGTTTTACAATTTCTCTTAGCATTTGGTTTATCATTTCAATTACCTGTGATAATGTATGCATTCAGTCAATCAGGTATGACTGATGCAAAATTTTGGAGAAAAAATATACGATATGCGATTATTATCATCATAATTTTTGGTGCTGTAATAACTCCTGACGGTAGTGGTGTTACAATGTGGTTTATTGCTGGACCAATGATTGGATTGTATCTAGCAGGCATGATTCTAGTAGAACGTAAAGAAAAGCAAACACTGAAGACTTAAATCTACAATTTGAGAAATGAAATTAAATGTTTGAATCATTGATGATGTTTGTTGGAGGTTATGAATGGGTATGGATTATAGTTATAGTTGGTGTACTACTATTTGGTGCTAAGAAAATTCCTGAACTTGCAAGGACTCTAGGTAAATCAAAGGGAGAATTTGAAAAAGGAAAAATGGAAGGAGATAAGGAATTAAAAGATCTCAAAGAAAAAAAAGACGAATGAATCTTATTTTTTAATTATTCTGAACCCCATCGAGTAAATAGATCATGTTCAATATTGAATTGATCTAAGCATTTACCAACTATATGATTTATCATATCATCTATTCCTTTTGGCTTTGTATAAAATTCAGTGACAGGAGGGAGTATTATAACACCAAGTCGTGCCAACTTTAACATATTTTCCAAATTAATGGCAGTTAATGGTGTTTCACGTACCACAAGAATTAGTTTGCGTGATTCCTTTAATGTTACACCAGCTGCACGTGCAACTAAAGTTTCATCATAACCATTTGCAACACTAGATAACGTTTTCATGCTGCATGGAATAACAATCATGCCATCAGTTTTATGAGTTCCACTTGAAACATTTGCAGCCATGTTTAACTCATCAGAGTTTTGTGTTGCAAGAGATTTTACATAATTAAGATCATGATCGGTTTCCATTGTAATACATTTTTCAGCCCATTCTGACATTACTAAATGAGTTTCTATATTCAATCGCTTGAGTGTTTCCAGTAATCTTATTCCATAAATAACTCCAGTACTACCAGTAATTCCAACCACTAGCTTCATACGTGTATGATAACAACAGATAATTTTAATGAATGTGTAGCAAGTGGTTAAATATTAGAATCTACTACGTTCGCTTGCTTATCCTTACGCTTGTTAAGCCAAATTTTTACACCGCCAGCAATCATACCTGAAAATAAAATTAATCCCACAAGAATCATTTCAACACTCATAATATTATTTAGAAATATTGTTGGCTAAAAACATGCTCAACTTCATATTATGGTCAAATTACTAGTAAAATATGATCAGAAGGCCTGAAATCCAAAAAATTGTTAACGGTTATGATGATTTTAGACTAGCGGTCCTTGGTAGCCACTCTGCTCTTGAAATAATGGATGGTGCAAAAGATGAGGGGTTAGAAACAATTGTTTTTTGTCAGAGGGGTAGAGAAACTCCATATCAACGATTTGATAGAATTGCTGATGAGATTAAAATTGTGAAAAAATTTAGCGAGATGTCATCAGCAGTAAATCAAAAAATGCTACGGGACACTAACACAATAATTGTACCACATCGTTCCCTTACTGCATACTTGGGTTATAATGTAATTGAGAATTCATTGAAAGTGCCAATATTTGGTAATAGAAGATTATTTCAGGCTGAAGAACGTAACAATAAGAAAAACCAATACTACTTGTTAAAAAAAGCCAGAATAAAATATCCAAAAATTTTCAAAAATCCTAAGGATATAAACAGACCTTCAATTGTAAAGGTACAAGAAAAAAAGCGGAAATTGGAAAGAGCGTTTTTTACTGTATCATCATTTTCTGATTACAAGAAAAAATCTGAGGATAAAATAAAACAGGGTATAATCTCAAAAAGTGACTTAAAGAACGCGGTTATAGAACAATTAGCAATCGGTACGTATCTTAATTTTAATTATTTCCATACGCCAATTTCAAAAAATGTTGATTTTCTTGGAATAGAAAGACGTCTACAAACCAACATACACGATTATAATGCATTACCAGCAAAACAACAATTAGAATTAGATATCGATTTACAAAACATAGAGGTTGGGCATACGCCAGCTAGTGTACGTGAATCACTGCTTGAAAAAGTAATAGCAATGGGTGACAAATTTGTTGCTGCTGTAAAAAGAGAATATTCTCCTGGAATTATCGGTCCATTTTCATTACAATCTGTAATTACAAAGGATTTAGAGATTATTGTGTACGATGTATCGCTTAGAGTTCCAGGAAACCCAATTTTAGCTACTACTAGTCCTTATACAAAATATCAATATGGTCAAACTTTTGGTGTTGGACGGAGAATTGCTATGGAAATCAAAAAAGCATATGAAGATGATATATTAGATAAAATAGTAACTTAAACTTTCATTGTTTCTTGCAATAAATTTTTTCTAACTAATATTGGTATTTTATAAAATACAGCAAGTGCTATTGCATCAGATGCTCGATAATTTCGTAATACTAGTTCTGTTTTACCAGTAAAATACAGATTGGCCCTAAGTGCTTGACCGCTTTCATAGATTTTTACTTTAACAAGAACAATTTCATTTACTTCACAAATCTCCTCAAGCATTTTGTAAATAGTAGGGACTGATTGTTTTCCAGAATAAAATTCAGATATATGCCTAGCAACCTCGCCTGAAAAAGCATGCATATGAAATTCCTTACCATCATCAGACTTTAGCAAAAGTAATCCCTCAAGGCCATACTCATCAACAAAGCCAATATGTGTGATCTTTACTATATCATAATCCTGTTCTTGAGCATCATTGATTTTCAAATTGGCTCCACTCATATGATAATAAAAATGGCTTTCTAATAAGCATAAATTATAGTTTGTAAAAATTTTTGTTAGTAGATGGAAACCACTAATCCAAAAATAAAAACAAATGATAGAATATTTCTGATTATTGGATTTATTGTGATCGGTATAATTTTTACACTGTACTCAAATGTCAATGATTTTTCAATAACGCCTGAATCAACACAGGCTATTGAAAGGCTAGCAATTGGATTCTATATTGTTCTACTACTGTCATTCGGCGCTATTGCGTATGGTATTTATCGATATCACTATCGAAAATCTACAGAAAATAACAATGATATTTTAACTATAATTGCTAAAATCACGCTAAATTCTAAATCAAGAAAAATCTTTGCTATAACATTCATTACATACGGTGTATTTTTTTCTCTAACTGCAGGATTAATTGTCTACCAACCAGATGTAACATTTTCACATCATTATGATGCAGTAGTACCATCAGCACACATGAATGTCTGTTGTGGTGAGCCTGGATACATGCCAACAATAATCGTATACATCACTGAACATATTGGCTTACAAATTATCCCAATAAATCTGGTACTTGTTATTATTGTATCATATCTTGTTGGCTTGAATACTTCCCTGGCTGTAAAAGCTATATCAGTCACTAAAAAAAGTGGTGGCTTAACTGGTATTGGTGCAACAACTGGTTTATTTGTTGCATGTCCAACGTGCGTAAGTACATTTTTTGCACTTTTTGTTGGATCATCTAGTGCCATAACATTCACTGTTGTACTTACACAACTTCAAACATTATTTGTAGGTATAACAATACCAATACTTTTACTCACACCAATAATAATTGCAAAACAAATGCAAAAAAAAGATGATGATTGTGTATTTAATCCAAGTAACAATTAATAAAATTTTGATTAATAATAAATCAAAACTGATTCAGTTTATTCAAAACAATTTTAAAAATTTCATCATTGTCAAGTAGAATACATGGTATGTTATTTTCACTACATGCCTCACCATTTTCAGTATCACGCGTTACCAAAATCATATTATTTTCTTTTGCGTAACTTATTACTGAAAAATCAGTATGGAGATTTAATCCCTCCGTACGTAATTTTTTTACGCTATATGCCTCAAAACCAATCTTCTCTAATTTTTCATCCATTCCATCATCCATCTCATCAACTAAAATTTTCAAAGATTTTTTGGACATACTGAGTCTAATGCATGTGATGATTTATTGGTTTATAATTAAAATTAAATTTTTGAGGCAATAGTTT
>CACIXQ010000028.1 GCA_902590655.1 uncultured marine group I thaumarchaeote | reverse complement strand
TGTTTGATCTTCTGTTTTTTTGACTAATTTTTTTATTTCTAGTAATGGTTCATTTGTAACAATTGTTTCAATTTTTCCATTCCTGCTTTGTATTGTAACTTTGTCATAATACCCCTTTACAATGTATTCAGGATCAAATCCCATAATCGAGGTTTCTGATAGTTCTTCAGGTCCTGTTAACGATTCGAATAGGAAAGAATAGTTGTAATTTCGTGATATTTTGTTATAGATTTCAAATTGGGTGCCAGTATAATCTAGAGAAATAATCCTAGGAATGCAAGTGTGTCCAAATATGTCCACCCATGGAATTGAACAAAATTGTTCTGTATTTAAACCATGATTTTGATATTCATAAAATTAGTGTTAAAATATGAGTTTTTGAGTATGAAATTAGGGTTTTTTAGTGTAAAAAATTGATTTTTAAGTTCAAAAAACATGTAGAAATTGGATGATTAGGCGTGGAACAGAAATTTAGCAGTTAATCAACGAAAATCAATCGATCAACTATTGGATCTCTTTCTAGAATCAATTGCATGAGTTCAATAGGAGTTGGGATACAAAAAATAGCCATACATTCACAACTAATTGGTCTTAAGACAGCATTGAAGATTTCAGATATTATGAAGAAATCTAATGAGCAAGACTAGTTTCAGGATATTACGGTAATGTACGGTACACTTATTAGGCAATGGCGGATCTAATAATGTGTGACTAGGACATGCTATAGATGTGGAACAACTGGTTTAGGTTGGAATCAAGCATATCATCAACTAACAGGTAAATGGAAGCTTGAGAATCACAGAGAATGTAGTAAGAACTAATCTTTTTTGATTAGATCATTTTTCTGAAGGTATTCTGTCATTTTGAGAAAATTACTTGGGTCAGTTATTGCTCCTTCTGCTGCAGATCCTACTAGGAAAGCATATTTAGCAAGAGCACCTGATTTGTAGTTTGGTTCAGGCATACTCCATTCTTTACTTCTTTGTCCAAGTTCCTCTTTTGAGACATGTAGATCAATACTATTATCTTCAATATTGATGGTAATCTCATCTCCTTCTTTGATTAATGCAATTGGGCCACCAACAAATGCTTCTGGCGCAACATGCCCAACCATGAATCCACGAGTACCACCTGAGAATCTACCATCTGTTATCATTGCTACCTTTTTACCTAAACCCTGACCAACTAATGCAGCAGTTGTAGCAAGCATTTCTCTCATTCCCGGACCACCTTTTGGCCCTTCATATCTAATAACTAAGACATCTCCTTCATTTATCTCACCATTAGCAACTGAATCAAATGCAGATTCCTCTCCATCAAATACTCTTGCCTTACCAGTGAATTTTGTCATTTCTACACCAGCAGTTTTAATTACTGCACCTTCTGGAGCCAATGTCCCCTTTAGGATTACAGCAGTTCCAACCCCATGTAATGGATTTTTAACCTCTTTTACAATTTGTTGTTCAGCAGTTGGTATTTTGTATTGATTGATGTTTTCTTCTATTGTTTTTCCAGTAACGGTTATTGCATTACCATGAATTAAGTTATTATCTAATAATTTTTTCATTACTAACGGTATTCCACCAATTTTATCAAGGCTATTCATGACATAACCGCCACCAGGTTTCATGTCAGCTATATGTGGTGTTTTTTTTCTTATTCTTTCAAAGTCATCATATGTTAATTTTATTTTAACTTCATTTGCTAATGCAAGTAAATGCAAAATACCATTTGTTGATCCACCAACTGCATTTAACATTGTTATAGCATTTTCAAACGCTTCAAATGTTAAGATATCATGTGGCTTGATGTTAAGTTCCAATAGTTCTGTACACGCTTTACCAGTTTCATAAACTATTTTTTCTCTTCTATCATCTTCAGCTGGTGGACTTGCACTTCCTGGTAATGCAATACCTAGTGCCTCAGAAATTGATGCCATAGTATTTGCTGTAAACATTCCACCACAAGAACCAGCGTTTGGGCATGCAGTATCCTCTATATTTTTTAATTCTTCTAGTGAAATTTGTCCTGCATTGTATGATCCAACTGCTTCGTAAACATCAACAACTGTTAACTCTTTTCCATCTAATATCCCAGGCATAATTGTTCCACCGTAAACAAAGATAGATGGAATATTCAGTCTTGCCATAGCCATCATAGTACCCGGTAAACTTTTGTCACATCCTGCTATGCCAACTAATGCATCATATTGATGTGCTCTTACCATTAATTCAATAGAATCAGCAATAACTTCTCTACTAACCAGTGATGATTTCATTCCTTCATGACCCATTGCAATTCCATCACTTACAGCAATAGTACTAAACTCTCTAGGTGTAGCACCACTATCCTTTACACCATCCTTTGCTTTTTGGGCAAGTCCTGGTAGATGAATGTTACATGGTGTAGCCTCATTACCTGTATGGCAAACACCAACGAATGGTTTACCAAGATCGTCATCAGATAAACCCATCGCTTTGTACATTGCCCTATGTGGGGCTCTTGCTGTTCCCTCTACTACATTTCTGCTTGATATTTCCATTTTGAACAACTACAAGATACGTTACTGTAATTTAAATTCTAAATGTAAATCTCATAAAGCAGTGGTAAACACAAAAAATATGGATTCAAAGGAACTAGAAAACTTCATTCAGGATGTGAGAGATGATTTAAACAATTTGGATAGTCTAATTGATTATTATGATTTTCTTGGACATCATAATATTAGAACTATAGTTTTCAATCCTGAAGACGAATCAAGTTTTTTTGAAGGATCTGTAATTACAGTTTTGGATCAGAGGTACCGTGAATTTTTTAAAAGTAAGTTTAATCGTGAAATTGATGAATTAACACGTGTAGACGTTCTTGAAATTATTAGAGCACAATTACCACAGATTAGAAAGAAGTTTTCTGAATAGTAAAATTTTTTATCATACTTGATGTCTATCCCTTAATTATTTGTGCATCGAGTTCAAATAATTGTTCTTCAATTTCTTCAGGTGTTTCAGAACCAAATGAAATTAAAATTCGATCACCATCTTCAAAAACATAATCTCTAATACTAGTTACAGGTTGGTGATTAATATAATATTTCAATGAATAATCTTCGTTGGTACAAAACTGTCTACCATCCGGAAAAATGAAGCAATCAGTATCAATACCAATATTGAGACTATCAAATAAGAAACCTAATGTTACTCCTGTTGAATGTCTATGTATAGTAGTTCCATCACTGTCTTCAAAGTGGATCCAACTGTTTTTAATTTGGTAACTTGGTACAGCAAAGTCAAACTTGTCACCAAAAATTCTAACAAGCAATGATGAATGTATGTGTTCATCACCTAATTTTCCAGCACCAGGTGGTGCACCCAGAGCACCAGTTGAATCAACTTCTGTAATGAAGACAAAACTTGCATATCCTACAATGACTGCAATTAATGCAAGAACACCAGCAGCCATAAGTGTGGTTTTTCTCTTAGCTTGTGTTCTCTTGGCAACAACATCTTCACGTCTTTCCTGCCTTTCTTCTCTAGCCTTTCTGCCCATTGATGTTCAGATTAATTTTTTTGCCCTATATAACGTATAAAATCTTCATTGATTTTTATAATTGGTTTTTAAAAAATTACGAATGTATTACTCATTATTGATTCTACTCAACTGGGATATCCATTTTTAACCATAGATGACCCTTTGCCATTGTATGTTCAAAATTTCCATTTTTAATGTTGTTTTTAATAAGATCAAAAAGTTCCATGGGAACATCCTCCCAATATTCAGTTTCTGTTTCAACTTTCAGAATATCCTGTTTTTGCAGATTTAGTAACCATTGATGGATTTCATCTTCATCTAATGAATCAGGTGAATCATGTCTATCTCCAATGATAGCCTCAATACGAAATAGCAATTTCATTTCTTGTATACGATGCTAATATATTAATTCAATTTTATTAGATAACTTACATTGGCTGAATGTATTTTTTGTGATATGATAGACGGTAAATTACTATCCCATATGATTTATGATGATGATGATTGTTTAGCAATTTTAGATAAATATCCAATTGATAATGGTCATTCACTTATCATTACAAGACAACATTATGAAAAAATTACCGATATGAGTATAGACGATGTATCAAGGCTATTCTCTAAAGTACCAAAAATTATTAATGCGATTATAAAGGCAACTGGCGCAGATGCATTTAGTATTGCACAAAATAATGGGAAATCTGCAAAACAAATTATACCACACGTGCATATACACTTGATTCCGAGATATAACGCAACTGGTACGTTATGGACAAAAAGAAAAATTATGAGTGATGATGAATTAAAACAATTAGCAGAAAAAATAAAAAATTGTTTTTAATGATTTTTAACTTGTATAATTTGGATTGTAACGTAAAATTGCACCAACATTACCAAGATTAGATATCATTGAACCATGCTCAGATACACCAGAAATCACTTCAATTTTTGTTCCTGTCTTCGTTGCTAATAGAGAAAGATAATCTACAATATCTTGATCTGTTATAATTATGTCAGTTGATTTACATGATGTACATGGTGAGTTTTCAAACTCAGTTTTAGTTTTGATTAGTTTTGTTTGCTCAATAATTTTTTCCTGTATTTCATTACATCTGTTGCATTTAGCCTCAATTCTGTAAAGTCCAATTTTGTCTGTTATTATGATAGTATCGACAACATTATTTTTTAGATAATTTATCACTTCACTCAAACCGTAAGCCCCTAAACCAGAATTATTGTTAATTTCTCTGAATAATTTTTCCACAATTTGTTTTTCTTCAACTAGTCTGAAATTAGAAAGAATGTCTGATGATTTATCAAAAGCTTCTCTTACTCCTTCTGCTCCAGAATATGATGCATCTATAGTTGAAATAATCATATCTTGCAATCGATATTCTAAATAATTGTCGTTAACAAATTCCTCCTTAGTTGGTCCAGGACCAGAAATAATTAGGCCTTTGATAGGATAAATATCAATAAAATATTCACGTGTGATTTGTGCTAATCTATTAAAATAATAAGTAAGTTCCATTTCTCTTAATTTCTGAAATCTTTTTGCTGATTGACCACCCTGTCTGTGTTTACCAGCAACACCAGAGCTTGTTTCTTTCAAAACTTGAACTTTATCACCATATAGAATTCCCCAACCAGCATCCTTTGCATCAATCGCTAGAAATCCAATTAAGTTGTCATCCTTTAGCATATCTTTTAGGATATCAACGTGGAAGTGATCATCACATCTATACAAGAATGTCTTTAGGTCCTTTGGAGGATCAATTTCAAATATTTTTACAACTTCACTTCCTAGAGGTCCACCCTCTTCTCTTGGCAGTGCACCGCAAAATATTACTAATCCTTTTTCTGGAGTTTTTTTGTATAATTTTAATCGCTGAAGAACCCTTGATAATGAATCAACAACATGTGTACGAGTAACATCTGATTTTATATTATCTGCAGTACCCTGCTCTTCTCTTAGGTTTGTTATTACTTCATGTAGCTGTTTACCCTTTGGGATGTAGACAGTTATTAACTCAGTTCCACGTCCAGTAAATTTTGAGATCTCTTGCAGAGTTTTCCTTATTTTGTAAAGCTTAACCGAATCCTGTTTTTCTATCTCTATTTTTGGCAATTGTATACATCCTTAAATTATTAATATTAAGGTAAATGCTTTTGATAGATTAATGATCGAGTTTAGTCATGTTTTTTGATCGATATTTCAATTTTTTTAATTAGTGTTTCAATCCTGACAACTTAAATAGCAAATTATATTTGTCATGATATGTCCTATTCACTTCAGTCTACCAAGTTTTTCAGGATTATTCCAAAGTCAGTATTAGCTGTGTTATCTAGTGTGTTCGGTATCGGATTATTTACTGTAGGTTTTGATCAGGGACACATTCTTAGTCTGGTTTATGGTGAATCTGCATTCGTAAATCAGTTTTTGCATGAACTTACTCATGACATGAGACATGCTGCTGGGTTTCCTTGTCACTAATTGAGATTTATCAATTCTAGTAAATATTTTGTTGAAGTTTAACCTCTGATTTATTTCCGTTAATAGTGATTTCTGCTGCATTAATTTTACTACGATACATTTTGACCTTCTTATTGTCACTATTGATATGAAATCTTTGAATTTCTATAAGCGATAATTTTTCTAGACCAACCAGTGTTTTATAAACAGACGATAATGAAATTCGTAATTGACCAGCTATTTGTATGGCATCCTTTTCTTCGTCAACTATAGAAAATAATATTGCATGTGAACATGTATTCGTAAGTGCTTCAATAATACGTTGATTTATGTCATATTCATCAAGCTCTAATATTGTTGGCTTTGGTAGTACCCGTCTCATAAAAATCAGTTAGCGGATAATGACAGTGTAGGTTCAGGTTTTTTAATTAATATTTCAGCCTTATTGATTCTACTTTTGTAAACTTTGAATCTTCTTCCAGTGTCTGATAAAATGGTTTTTTCAATCTCTACTAATGTAAGATCTTCTAAATCTGATAATTTTTTGTAAACAGAACTAAGTGGAATTTTCAGTGAATTAGAAAGATCAGATGCAGTTTTACCTTTTTTTATGATTGAGAAAATAATTGC
>CACIXQ010000027.1 GCA_902590655.1 uncultured marine group I thaumarchaeote | reverse complement strand
CAGATTCCATATTGCCCCATACCATACTTGAAGTGTTTTTTGATACCAAATCTATTGGTAAAATCAGATAGTTTGACAATATTTTCGGCAGATATCTTATCTACAGATGGAACGAAATGATCCTCAGTAACCCAAATCATTGAGGGATCAAATAGCTTGTCTACCTTAATAACGCCATCTTTTTCTAATTTTTCAAATGTTTTGATAACACCTGGTCCTGAAACATCGTGCAACATCACTTTATCGATCTTTGCAAATTTTACATCTCCAGGTTCAAGCTTAGATTCACCTGCACCCCTAGCTAGAATTTTTTCTGTAATATTCATATCCACAATCGCCTCTTCTTTAGATTAAAACCTTTCAGAATAATAAAAAGGAAGCGAGTTCCAAATTCATTATGTCTCTTCAAGTGTTTCCAGTTAAGGCTACAAAAAAACGCGGTAAATTTGATCTTTATGATGAAATTAAAAAACTTGTAAAAGAAAATGGTACGTCCCTTCATGAGGGTGATGTTTTAGTAATTTCAAGTAAGTATATCTCAAATTCGCAGGGAAGAATACTGGATCATGATTCTATTAAATCATCTGAAATGGCAAATGAATTATCAAGAAAATTTTCAATTAATCAAAAACTAAGTGAGGCGATAATTCGTGAATCAGATATTATATTTGGTGGTGTTTCTGGTTTTGTTATCACGTCATCAGATAATATTATGGCGCCAAATGCTGGCATTGATAAATCAAACTCTCAAGGCAAACTCATTTTATATCCTGATGAACCTTATCTTGTAGCAGAGCAAATTAAAAGAAAATTCTTTTTGGATTATGGTATACATATTGGTGTAATTATAGTGGACAGTAGATTAATGCCTGCAAGAGTAGGTACTACTGGTGTAGCAATAGCCTGTTCTGGCATTGAACCTGTTTTAGACCGACGTGCAACAAAGGACCTAGATGGCAATGCATTGAAAGTAACATTTCAAGCCACCGCAGATAATTTAGCATCAATTGCAAATCACAAAATGGGAGAAGCTGATGAATTACTACCAATAGCAATTGTTAGGGAATCTGGTGCAAAATTGACTAATAGAAAAATAAGTTCCGATGAAACAGCAATCCCATATGATCAATGTGTTTATGTCAGGGGCTTAAAAAAATCATAACTATTTAAAAAATCAATTCATAACCATATTTGCTTTTAAATATAGGTAATTTTGAGAACAATGCGATGGCAGAATATCTTACAAAATACCCAAAGACGATTTCTTTTTTTGATGGTCTTAAAGGAATTGTGAACATAGAAAAAAGTTCTAACGTAGAGCAGCTTCATATTGTTGTAAAAAAAAATGCTAATGAATTAATTCGAATGTTTATGGATGAGGGTTTTTCAAAGGTAAAATTTGAACATAAACAACCATCACAAATTGGTAACGGTCTTTCTCTAAAACTCAAAAAACCATGGGAAATGCATGTTAGACTTGTTGAATTAAAAAAAGAGCTTATAGCTATACACGCTGAAGTAGAAATTTCGAGGGATTATTTGCAACATCTGTTTGGACAAAGAACACCAGTAATATATGAAATAGAAAACATGCTAAAAAAATATGAAATTGAATATAGAGTTTGGAATAATAGAATTAAAAAATATGTTCATACAGTGTTTGATAATTATAAGATAAAATTGGTAACACCAAATTTACCAGTATTTGCATGGAAGCCTATGTTATTTGTTATAGGCACAATAGGTTCAATGTATCTTTGGAAATATCTGGATACAATTTTCTAAACTAGAAATTCTCCAATTACCTTTAATTACAAATTTCTACTTCATAAATTAATGGAAGAAAAACCGCAAACTGTTTCCTTAACATACTATGGAATCTCACCATGGGAAATTGAGGTAATATATGATATATTCAACGAAAAATTTAGTATTATTCAAGAGGAAACAGAGCAAAACAAAGAAACTTTTGTTAGTTCATTAACCATTGATATACCACTACCATTTAGTGAAGAATTCTTCAAATGGTTTGAATTTAAGGCGTGGGAGAAAGTAAAATCAATTATCAAAGAAATGAAGAGACGTCGAGGTAAGGGAAATGCCATCGTAGTCGAAATTATGTTTACAGGAAAACCAAATGTTCGATTTGTTGCTGACTTGAATGAAAATCATCATTTTAACAGTGCAGTAGAAAAGATTGATTTTGTAGTGGAATTGCTTCCATATCATCTCAATGATAATAATATCAGTAATGATTCGACTGAAGTATTATACAAATATGATATAGTATCTGGTAAATGGAAACTTAATTCAGTTACTTGATGTCTTTCTCTAATGGCTCAACCATTGAATGAAGTTCTTTGTATTTTGTATCTAAAAATTCTAATGCTTCAGTAAGCTTTTTGGTTTTACCATACTTGTATCTTATCATATCACGATGATGCCAAAAGTTTTTGTTGTCTGTAGTAGGTAAAGTTGTGAAGTAATCTGGTCCTTTAAGTTCATCAGGTATTTTCATATCGAAAGGAAATAAAAAATCAGCAATAAACCATTCATCTCCATCAGGATAATCTGCACCAGTTTCAATATCAAAGAAAATATGAAGTAAATTAGATTGCATTAAACCATCACCATTAATTGTAGGATGTTTTATCGTAGATTTTTTAAAATCTAGATTAACAAGGGCGTCCTCAAAAAAACCTTTAATGATTGCTTTACGAAAAATTTTGTTGACTTCAGTTATGTTCAAAGATAACGTAATAGTTAGAATTTCTTGCTAATAACTCATATGGCGTTTATATTATTACAA
This sequence comes from uncultured marine group I thaumarchaeote, assembly GCA_902590655.1. Lineage (GTDB taxonomy): Archaea > Thermoproteota > Nitrososphaeria > Nitrososphaerales > Nitrosopumilaceae > Nitrosopelagicus. The sequence goes on along the minus strand of CACIXQ010000027.1, from coordinate 4,932 downwards.
ACGTTATATTTTCAACGAATCAAGAATATCTGAAACATCTGTAGTAGATTTACCATTTTTAGAAATCTTCTGTTTTGCTGCAGGATTTTCAAGATAATTTGGTATTTTATCGGTTATTCTTTTTGTATATGGCGTGATTAATTCATTTTTGTAAAATATTCCTGTGGGTATTTTATTACCCCATTCAAGTGATTTTTCTAATGCCTGAGATAGTTTTTCGTTAAGCTCAGTAATTGTACTATAGTGTACCACAGGATCATATCCAGTGTCAGAGAGATTGTAAATTCTTGGTGTAGGTTTTTTTGTTTCTTCATTAATTTGATCAATTCCAGCAAACCAGTCTCGTGTGTAAAGATCATTATAGGTAGGACAAGGTTGTAAAATATCAATAAACGATAAACCCTTGTGTTTTATTGCAGCTGTAATAATATTTTTCAATTGCCTAACATCATATGAGTAACTTCTAGCAACAAAGGTGAAACCACTAGAAATTGCAAGTGCTATAGGATTAACATTATAATTTGAGTTGGGATTTGCTAATGATTTAGTCTGTTCCCCTAACTTTAGAGTTGGTGATGCCTGACCTTTTGTCAATCCATATACGGCATTATCAAATATTATGTATGTCATATTGACATTTCGTCTTCCTGCTGCAACAAAATGACCAGCCCCAATTCCAAGACCATCACCATCTCCGCCTACGGCAACTATTGTCATTTCGGGATTTGCTATTTTTGCACCCTGTGCGAATGTTAAGACTCTGCCGTGAAGAGTGTGAACACCATATACGTTGATAAAATGAGATGTTTTACCTGAACAACCAATTCCAGAGAAAATGGCTGCTTTGTGTCTAGGTATTTGCATTTCTGTTAATGACATTTGTATTGCATTGACTATCCCAAAATCTCCACAACCTGGACACCAATCGTTATGGACCTGAGTTTTATAATCTCCTAATTTAGTCGCCATATGATAGCACCTGCTTTTTCTCAGCTTTCTTCTCTAGTATTTTTTTCAGCGAATCAAAAATTTCTGTACATGTCATTGGTCTTCCTGTATATTTCAAAATATAATAATCCGGATCCCTTAACAAATTTTCTTTGATTAGTGATGCAAGTTGACCAGTCATATTTGCTTCTATATCAATTACGATTGAAGAATCTATCAATAAAGATTTGATATAATCTGTTGGAAATGGATGTAACAGTTTGATATCAATAAAACCAATTTCATATCCATCTTGCTTGTGCATTTCAATGGCATCTAATATTGGACCCTTAGGAGAACCCCAGCTAACTATGCAGATGTCTAATTTACCATATACTACAGCTTGATCCTCCTTAGGAATCAAAGAGATAATTTGTTCAACTTTTGTTTGTCTTTTATCCATCATCTGAATTCTGGTCACTGGATCCTCAGTGATATGACCGTATTCATCACTCTCATCACCAGTATTCCAGAAAATACCATTTTCAAGCCCAAGTTTTGATCTTGGTGAAATTCCATCTTCTGAAAGAGCAAAACGTTTGTAATCACCATCTATTTTTTCAAGTAATTTTCCACGATCAATAGATACCAAATCTGGATCAAATCGATTACATGTAACAATTGAACTGGCAATGAATTTATCAAGTATGTGGATAACAGGAACCTGAAAAATATCAGCAAAATTGAAGCATTTGCCAGTGTCATAAAAGCTATCTTCAACGTCGCCTGATGCATAAACTATTCTTGGAAATTCTCCATGACCAGCATTTATTGCAAAAAGTAAATCATCTTGACCATGTCTTGTTGGTAATCCAGTTGAAGGTCCACTACGTTGGAATAGCGTGATTACAACTGGAACTTCGTTTATTCCAGCCCAACCAAGAGTTTCCGCCATTAATGAGAAACCAGGTCCAGATGTTGATGTTGCAGAACGCACACCTGTTAATGATGCGCCAATAGCCATTCCTATCGCAGAAATCTCATCTTCTGTTTGTATTATGCTAGTAGAACCTGGTCTATCCTCCCTTACCTGTAAAATTTCATGAGTTTCCAAAAACTCACTTTCATCTGATGCAGGTGTAATAGGATAATATGACTGGAACCTGCATCCGCAAACCATCTTGCCAAGTGCTGAACCCTGATGGCCTTGAACCAAAAGTGTATTTTCAGACTTGCCATTATTACTAATTGAATCCTGGAAATCAGAAAATTTTGCTGATGCATAATTATAAGAAAAGTTTGCTGCTTTCTTATTCAATTCTATTATAGAGGGCTTTTTTGAAAATGTGTCTTCTATAGTCTCTAATAGCGGTTCGATTGGAGCCTTCAAAATTCCAAGTGAAAATGAGACTCCAAGTATGTTAAACAGACGAACCATGCGCGAAAGTTCAGGTTTACCCAATTCATTTGCAATATTTGCTAATACATCCCTAAATGAAACCGGATAAACTTTTACACCATTTTTCTTTGCTAAATCAATAATACTTGAAACATTTGGTTCCATATTTTTAGACTTGAAAAATTCTAATAATCTTTTTTTGTATCCTACCTCAAGCGTTGGAATCTCATCAATTGTTGTGTCAATTACAGAAGAATCATAAATTATTGCTCCACCCTTGAATATTTCCAAGCAATGTCTAATCAAGGTTTCAGCATCATATGCTACCATAATATTTGCACCATTTACATTTGAAGAAATTTTCTCATCTGATAGTCTCACTACAAAATAACTATGCTCTCCCATGATATTGGAATGATATTCCCTCTTTCCAAAAATGTGATAGCCTAGTTTTGCACTAACTCGTGAAAATATATTTGCCGCCGTATCAACACCACTTCCCTGTGGTCCTCCAATTAACCAACTATAATCAAAAGCCATAACAGATTACCCACCAGTAGCTGCACTATCGTCACTAGAAAGTTTTAATCCACATTCACATTTATCACGTTCCCCACAAAATGGGCAAACGCATGTACAATTTTCTATAGGGTTTTTACAATCATCACAAATAGTAAAATCATCGTTGCTAGTATCAGGACTCATTATTTTTTAATGATTAAGATATTATAAATGGTTTAAGTAATTATAGCTGAATTAAGTCATCAGGATCTCCACGAATGCAATCTGTTTGTACAGATTTGAGGTTTTCAAATTTGATTGTTCCCTTTGGTATATTTCCATCATTTTGAAGTGATCCTATTTTTAATGAAACAGATTCTTTATGTTTTTCACATGTAATCCCTATCATAAATTCATCATTACCAGATGTTACTGTAATTAGATATTCTGGTGGGTTAACACAGTCCTTGTTTCCTTCTCTAATTGAGCATTTATCAGGTAACAACAAAAAATTATAAATGAAATGTCTATTAAGCTTGTTCAATAATTTTATTGAAATCCCAAATAGAGTTTTTTTGATTTTTAGGTTGTTTCAAAATTCCCTTCTTCTGTAATTTTTTCACAACGAAGGCTGAATATGCAGGGGCTCCAGTAGCACCAGGTGTGTTATAATTAACTATATGAAACGAATTTTTGCCTTCAACTTCTATCATTTCCGATACAAAATCTCCATCGGGTGAAATTACTGGTGTTCTAATACCTGATGTTCCACGTTTTGGAAAATTCTCTGGTTTTACTGCAGGAATAAATTTTTTTACTCTTTCAACCATGGCGGATTTAGAAATTGAGCTAAGAAATTCCTTAGATACTAAAGAAATGAAGTCTGGATTTAGAAGAAGCTTCTTTGTACTACCAGTAACAATATCTGTGATTTTTGAAAGAGAAGTTGAAATATCTGTAATAAAGCTGTCATATGCCTCAGGTGAATCAACAGGGACAGCATTTGGTCCAATCTCAGTTTCACCATTAGCCCTTTTAATCCAATGTGGATCTAAAAATGGAAACTGTGTATATCTCGGTACCGTATAGATATTTGTCTTAACTAGATTGGCGATATCAGAATTAGCTACCCAATATTCACCACGAAAATGAAGATCTGAATAGCCGTTTAGTAATCTGAATTTTTTTGCAACGTCAAGAGAATTTCCTCCAGCGCAATTGATTACAAAATTTGATGTTAGTGATGATTTATCTGAAAATACTAGGTTAACTTCTTTAGATGTTTCTTCGACATATTTCACATTGTGTTTAACTAAAAATGATACGCCATTATTTTTAGATAACTCTGAGATTGTTTTTGTCAGTAAACCATAGTTTGTTGAACCCTCTTTAGTACAATAAAGACCAGAATAACAACTCAGGTTAGGTTCTTTTTTCTTAAGCTCGCTAGAATCAAGAATTGAAATATCTTCTTCAGTTAATCCATTTTTTTTTCCCAGAACCATATATTTTTCAAGAGTTTTATGTTGCTCCTCATCTAATGCAATTTCAATCGTTCCGCCTTGAACCCAGGGAATGTTATTTTCAGAGGCTAATACCTTCCACATGTCATGAGAAAGAAATGCTGCTCTAGCGAAATTCTTCTTGCGTTTGGAATCTAAGTAAAATGGGTAATGAATTACACCACTATTACGTGTACTAGAATGCATTGCAATATCATGTTCTTTTTCAACAACACAAATCTTTAGATCATATAGTGTAGAAAGCCAATACGAAATGGTAGTTCCTAATATTCCTGCACCAATAATTGTGATGTCATATTTTTGCATTCATAACACTAGGTTTTGTCATATATTATGTAATGGCGCCGGGAGAGAGATTTGAACTCTCGATCCCTTGCGAGAACGCGCTTTATGGTTTTATAGAATTCCAGGCGCGCGCCCTACCAGGCTAGGCGACCCCGGCATTGATTATTCGCCATATAGGTTTCTGAACAGCTTACTTTAGAAGGTTTATGACTATGGATTTTTTCACTTTATTATTTTCATGATCAAATCCCTCAACTATGATCTTGTATCTTCCCTCTAATGAATCAGAACCGTCCA
>CACIXQ010000026.1 GCA_902590655.1 uncultured marine group I thaumarchaeote | reverse complement strand
TTATCATCACCGGAACTTCTTCTTAACGAGGGTGATGATTGGAGTGATTATAATGCAGTGCTACTACCAGCATTAGAAATTTGGCCATTTGGTGAGGCTGAGGATGTTTACGTACAGGAACAGAACGACAGATATGTTCGTATGTTTTTGCTTGACGTATCACTTGATATATTCCAAAATATCAAACTTCTACCATTTATAGCTAGTATTCTGGTAGTAGTTTTCACTTATTTAATTACTACACAGTTTTCCCAAAAGCGTTTTGCAGGAATCATTGCAACTGTTGTATTATTACAAACTTACACTTTTCTCAAATATGATACTGTTGCAGTATATGAAAATTTTTGGGTTTTGTTTTTTCTGATTTCATTATATGCAATACAAAAGAAATGGTTTCTCTCTCCAGTTTTTTACATACTAGCATTTTATACTAAGGCATATGTTGCACCATTTTTCTTAATGACGTTGTTTACTACGTACAAATCAGAAATATCTACAAGAACAAAACTAGCTATATTAATTTCATATATTGTTATTGTGGGCATCTCTATTGCAATAGTTTTCTTGGGTGATACAGTATACCCAGATGTAATACAAGTAAATTCTAGTAAGTTTATGCTAGGATTTCAGGTAATTATATCTCAGTTAAGATTTGATCTTTTTTTTATAATGATGATTTTACCTGTAACTGTTGGCTTGATGTTACTTTCAAAAAATGGACTTCACCACGCTGATTCTATTCTTATTCTTATTTTTGGAACCATACTAGTAGCCCCTACTCTGGTGACATTTACTTATCATTATGAAATTTTACCCTATAGATTTATTCCATTACTTGTATTCTTTTCAATTGGTATAGGTATGTTCTTTTCAAAGAAATCAATCAATGACTCTTAAAATAGTCGTATAAAATATGATTGTCATGCCAACATGTTCAGTATGTGGTGAACATCTTTCTGACGATATACGCTTTCTAAATCATATGATGGAAAAACATGGATTTAGGAATCCAAATATAGATAAGCCAGATAGAAATTCCAGAGGATACTAGTTTTATTCTGATAACTTAATCTTTTTACTGTTAGTTAGAAGACTTGCAGAACGGAAAAAAACTGCCTTTGGGCTTTTGCATCCAAGCTCACAAGAATCTTGTTCTATATTTTTCTGAATGTTTTTTCCATTTGAATTTAAGATTGAAGAAAATAATGGACCAAGAGCAGCCCTACCACCATATGCAGTGTTATTATCAATAAACCAAAACATCTCTAATGCATTTGAATCCAGAGTATTCTCTCTGATCTTCCTACCAAAATCGGTATAATGACCAACAAAATGCAGTTTTCCTTTTGCCAAAAAATTTGCAAATTTGGCAAACTGTACACAAAGATAGCATTCATTATCATAAATTACAAGTGGTGTAATTTCTTTCAGATCCATATGATAGTACTCTACAGATTTTATTATTATAATAATTTTAACCTAATCTGTATAATACAATGCAATTATAATTGTGATTTATTGATTCTATGTATCAATGGGACTAAATTACTATCAGATTAAAAGAAAGGTTCTCAAGGCTAGAAAGCTTGTAATTCAAGGTACATCGGCCGCTGGTTCTGGTCATCCTGGTGGATCCTTTTCTATGGCTGAAATTTTAGGTTGTTTATTTTACAAGCATTTGAAGTATGATCCAAAAAATCCAAGTTGGGAAGAACGTGATAAACTCGTACTTTCAAAGGGGCATGCATCACCAGGTCTTTTTTCAAATATGGCGACAGCTGGTTACTTTGATCCTGACGATATTTTTACATTGAGAAAATTTGGTAGTAAACTTCAGGGTCATCCAGACCTAAAGTGCCCTGGCGTTGAGTTTTGTGGGGGTTCTTTAGGAATTGGACTATCATATTCTATTGGAAATGCTTTAGCTGCAAGAATTGATGGTAAGGATCAGAGAATTTACACAATTATTGGTGATGGTGAGTCTGATGAGGGACAAGTTTGGGAAGCAGCAATGACAGCTGCCAAATACAAAATTGATAATATGACTGTGTTTCTTGATCGAAATTTCATACAACAGGATTCCTATACAGAAAAAATCATGCCGCTTGATGAAGAGTTACTTGGTAACGACTTGACAGAAATGTGGAAGGATGCAAGCAGATGGAAGACCGGAGACAAGTGGCGGTCTTTTGGTTGGAATGTTATCGAAATTGATGGGCATAGAGTCGAACAAATTTCCGATGCCATACGAAGAGCAAATCAAACCAAGGGACTCCCATCAATTATCATTTCTAGAACAATCAAAGGTAAGGGAGTAGAGCATATGGAAGATAATCCACAATGGCATGGCAAAGCTGCCAAGCCAGAAATGGTTCCAATCATTGAAGATGAGTTAGAATCTCAGTTTATGATAGCACCTTCAATTATTGCTGGAGATATGTCAAATCTTGACAAAGAAGTTAAACGATGTGAAGATGGTAGAGCTGATTATATTCATCTGGATGTCATGGATGGTCAGTTTGTTCCTAACAAAACATTTGATCATGCAAAAATCAAAGAGTTACGTCCGTTAACATTAATTCCATTCGATACACATCTTATGATTGACGAACCAGTAAATCATGTACAGAATTACATAGATGCTGGGAGTGATATTATTACTGTTCATGCAGAGGTATGTGATGAATCTAGCTTTGGTGAGATATGTGATATGCTACATTCAAGCCAAGTTGGAATTGGATTAGCAATAAATCCAGATACAGAACTACCTGAATGGTGCTACAAATTTGCAGAGTTACTTGACCAAGTAATCATCATGTCTGTCATTCCTGGTAAATCTGGTCAGAAATTCATAGAAGCTACCCATGAAAAAACTAAACGAGTTGTTAAAGATCTTAGGGAGCACAAATTCGAAGGATACATTGAAGCTGATGGAGGAGTTAATTTGGAAAATATAGGATCTTGCTTTGAAGATGGTGCAAGAGCATTTGTGGGGGGCAGTGCCATCATTGGACAAAATGATGTCAGAATGATCATTAAAGAATTTAGGAACCATGTTCTAGAGTCCAGAAGAAGATTGTTGATTAAGAGGGCACACGAACTAGGTGGAACAGAACTTGTTAACAGCTGGATTGATCTTCACGTTGTTGGAGAGAAAAAAGACAAACTAATTCAAATTACAAAGGAGCTTGGATTTCAATGAGCACAGAACAGTTCGGTGATATGAGAACTGAATATAGTAAAGCACTTGTTGCGGTTGGGGAGGAGAATCCAAATGTTGTGGTTCTAGGAGCTGACACAACTGACTCATTGAAAACTTCAAATTTTGGAAAAAAATTTCCTGAAAGATTTTTTAACGTAGGAATTGCTGAGGCAAATTTAGTTTCAGTGGCTGCAGGACTTGCATACTCGGGAAAGACGGCCTTTGCTAGTACATACGCTATATTTCTACCAGGACGATGTGTCGATCAAATTAGAAACGCTATTGCATATCCATCTCCAGGCGATAAGAAGGGTTTGAATGTAAAATTAGTTGTTTCTCATGGAGGCCTTAGTGTTGGGGCTGACGGTGGTTCCCACCAGCAGTTAGAAGACATTGCAACAATGCGAGCAATTCCTAACATGAGAGTACTTGTACCATCTGACTCAACCAGCGTTTCAAAACTTACTTGGATAATCTCTCAACAGTACGGACCATTCTATATGAGAATGGCTAGATCAAAGACACCAATTATTCATAACGAGTCACAAGAATTTCAAATTGGAAAGGGAATCGTATTGCGTGATGGTTCTGACTGTACAATAGCCGCATGTGGAATTACAGTTAAGATTGCATTAGATGCAGCTGATTTACTCAAACAAGAAGGAATATCTTGTAGGGTAATTGATTGTTTTTCTGTTAAACCAATTGACAAAGATCTTTTAGAAAAGGCTGCTAGAGAAACAGGGTCTATTGTAACATGTGAAGAACATAACATAATGGGTGGGTTCGGTTCAAGTGTAGCAGAAGTTGTTTCAGAATCTTATCCAGTTCCAATCAAAAGAATTGGAGCACAAGACAAGTTTGGGGAATCAGCGCGTGATAACGAAATTCCACAGTTATTCGAAAAACATGGGATAACATCTATTAATATAGCAAACACAGTAAAGGAAGCGAGAGGTCAAAAACCATGAAAATTTTCCTAGACACGGCTAATCTTGATGCTATACGAATGTACAACGATATGGGACTTGTAGATGGTATTACAACAAACCCTTCATTGCTGGCAAAAGAAGGCGGTGACCCACAAAAAACAATGGAAGAAATTTCAAGAATCATTAAAGGAGATGTAAGTCTTGAAGTTGTAAGTACTGATTATGACGGAATGATGGAAGAAGGAAGACAACTTCGTAAGTATGGAGATAACGTTGTAGTCAAGTGTCCAATGACTGGAGACGGACTAAAAGCTTGTAAGAGCTTAACCGCAGAAGGAATTCCGGTAAATGTCACGTTGATATTTTCTCCAAATCAAGCTCTTTTGGCTGCAAAAGCCGGTGCCAAGTATGTCAGTCCATTTATCGGACGACTGGATGACATTGGTCACACTGGTATGGATCTTATTAAAGAAATTAAACAAATTTTTGCAAACTATGATTTTGGAACAGAAATTCTAGTTGCAAGCATTAGACACCCACAGCACGTAGTTGATGCTGGAAAAATTGGTGCTGATGTTGTCACTGTCCCAGCAGTAGTTCTTGGTAAGATGCTTGGTCATACGTTGACTGACAAAGGTTTGAAAGCGTTTCTAGCAGACTGGGAAAAACTAAAATCAGAAAACCCAAGTGTTGAAGTTTAAGACGCTAGATTCTTTCTTAGAGAATTCTATTCTGCTTTCTCAGCAGGAGCATCAGCCTTTGGTTCTGCATCTGCTTTCTCAGCAGGAGCATCATCAACTGTTGCCTCTGCAGGTAATTTAGATGAAACACTTTGTGCTTGTCCATGAGCTTTTTGTAGTATCTGCTCGTTTGTTTCATCAGTAAGAAATCCAGATTCAATTGAAAGAGAACGTGCAGATTGTGCAGCCTTTGAAATTATGTGTTGAGCATTTTCAGGTGTGATGTATCCAATTTCAATTGATAATGAGTTTGCCTCTTGAGCAGCTTGTACTAAACTTTCCTTGAACTTTTCTACATCTACAACAAGCTCCTCTTCTTCAAATAGAATTCCCTCTGACAGTGCAGAGTTTAAGATTATTTTAGCTTCAATTGGCTTAATGTCAAGCTTTCCCAATAACGCTGCTAATTTAGTTGATATGGCCTCGCCCTTTTTAACAGGAATTGTTTCTTTAAGAATCCAAATTGTTCCTTGATCAATTTTAGTAGGTATCTTATTTTCCTTAAATTCAGTAAGCATTGGACCAGGTGCTATTCCTGTATTTTTTGGAGGTACTATGACATCCATACTTGCAATGTCTCCACCCCTTGCTGTGAGCAGAACCTTGTTTTTACCAAGTAAGACATTTAGCTTGAATGGGGACATATTTGTGAACATAAAGACACATTGACCAGTTAGTTTATCCTTCAGTTTTTCGATTCCAGGCATATCTAATTTTTCAAAAGCTTTTTTTGCAACTCTATCCTTAATGCTAACAATTTCTACCTCTCCCTGTAATTTTTTTCTTAATGGCAATAATTGAGATGCACGGACTTTTTCCATTCGTACTAGTGCAGCAACACTGTACTTTTTTGGGAGCTCCTGTAGTTGTTGATACATCTGTGTCTTCTTTTTTGGATATTTTGTTCTATTCTCATGCATTATTTCTTCACCTGTTCTACTTTAATCGCCTTACCCATCGTAGTTTTAAACATGATTTTTTTAACATTCTTACTTCCATTAGGCAGTACTTTTTCTATTGCTGTAGCAACAGCATTTGCATTTGCAGCAAGATCAGCGTCCTCCATACTCTCTTCTCCAATCTTACATGACATCGCTAGAGATCCTTTTGCTTTAATTTTTACAGAAGTTCTAAATCTTTCCAAAAATGATTCAATAGGAGCATTAAATGGAACTGGTGTTGGCATTTTACCCCTTGGTCCCAAAAGTTGCCCCAGTGTTTTACCTACAGCTGGCATAAGTTTTGTATCTGCTAGAAAAAAGTCATATTTGTTAATCAAGTTTTTTGATTTCTTTTTATCCCCACTCAATTTTGATAATTCATTCTCATCAACCACTAAATCTGCCTTTGCATTTTTTGCTTTAATTCCCATATCACCAGATGCCATTATGCATACTGTGGCAGGATTTGAAGTTTTTTTAGGCAGTTGAACTGTTTCATTAATCGCAAATCCTTTTTTTACGTCAACATCCTTGAATACCATTATCATCTCTACAGATTGTGTAAATTTACGATCCTTGTCTGTTTCTTTTGCTTTTTTTATTACTTCTACAAGCTGTGATTCGTTCGCCATAGCAATTTTTTAAAAACCCTACTTAAAATCGTTTAGAGATGAAATGATACAATTTTGTTATTATTTGAAAATTTTCTACTTTCTAGTAGATTAATTGAAATTAACATCACTAGAGTAGATAAAATCTACATTTATTACTAAATATCTCTTTTTTCGATCATTGCAAGGATTTGACGAACTTGATATGAAGTTACTTTTTGAATTAACTAAGGACGGAAATATTTCGGTTCCAATACTTTCAAAAAAATTAGGAATTAATTCATCTGTATTGTATAGCAGGATCAAACGTCTAGTAAGAAAGAAACTGATAAAGAAATTTACCATAGAAATTGACGATTCGTTATTAGGCATAGGTGTTAAGGCATCCATTGGTATTAACAGAGACCCTAAATTTAAGATACAAATTCAAAAACAACTTTTGGAAGTTGATGAAGTAGTTTCCATTTCTGAAGTTACTGGAAGATTTGATATTATGATACAGATTTATGCTCAAGATCTTGAAGAATTACATACTATTGTGATAGAAAAGATTGGAAAAATTGAAGGTATACAAAATACTGAGACTTTTGTAGAATTACAAAAAACTACTAAGGATCCTGTATATCTAACCAAAAACCTATAGAAAACTGATCTTTCTTCAATATTTAGAAAAAGTTATGTGAATTTACTATCCCACTTACCGTCATTTATTTCGGCAGTAAACTCCTTAGGAGTTTTTCCTTCAATTTTAATCCCTAATGAAACACATGTACCAACTATTTGTTTAGCTACAGATTTTAATGAACTAGCATATGATGTTTCGAGTTTAACATTAGCTACTTTAACTATAGAATCAGCCGTGATATCTCCAGCCCATTCAGTTCCAGATGTACTAGAGCCCTTTTGAATTCCAGCCTCCTTTAACAAAAGTGCTGAGGCTGATGGAATTCCTACTTCAATTTCCCATTCTTTAGTATCAGTATCTACTGAAACAGTTACCGGAATTTTCATTCCTTTGAATTCTTTAGTTTTTTCGTTGATGGCTTCAATTACCTGCATAATGTTAACTCCCATTGGGCCCATAGCAGGTCCTAAAGGTGGTCCAGCTGATGCCTCCCCGCCGGTGACAAGTGATGAAATAGTTTGTTTATCACCCATAGTGCACAACCATACTTTGAAAATTTAATCCTTCCTATGTTGGTGCTAATTTCAGGTAATTAGCATCAACAGTGACAGGTAGTTGATAACTTGCATCTAATAAAACGACTGTAGCTTCTTCTTTTTCTTTATCTATTCTTGTAATCGTGGCTTTCATGCCCTTGAATGGCCCGCCGATTATTTCAACAGTGTTTTCCACAGCAAGTTCTGACACAGTAGATTTTTTGATCAAATACTTCTCAATTTCATTATATGTTAATTCGCCACGTAATTGACCACGTACATGTCTAATACCTTGAATTGCATCAAACATCGAAGATGCGTTTTGTGCTTCAACTACAACATATCCCTTTAGATCAGATAGTAAAAGTACTGATTGTAAGTTTACTTTGATATCCCTCTTACTTGTGTCATCCGTAAATTTTCCCATTTTTATTCGAGCCTCTAATGTTCTCATAACAATTTTTTCCTG
>CACIXQ010000025.1 GCA_902590655.1 uncultured marine group I thaumarchaeote | reverse complement strand
TTTGTAACTCATTCTGGTGCAGTAGTACAGACAACCGGCGATATACTTGATCCTGTTTATACAATTCAAGAAGTTGAATTTGATCCAGAAAAATACTTACGAGAATTTGATTATGGTACAGTTTCTCAATTAGAAGACGGTACAACTCTTCGTGAGTTTACCATTATAGCTGATGATGATAAAATAATGGAAATTGCTCCTGGCATATTTTATAATGTCTGGACATTCAATGGACAAGTTCCAGGCCCAACAATCCGTGCAACGGAGGGTGATTTAGTAAGAGTTCATTTTACTAACAATGGTGACAAAGAACACACAATTCACTTTCATGGAAATCATCCAGCTGAGATGGACGGTATATTTGAGATAGTTGGTAGTAATGGTGGTCAGTTTACATATGAGTTCATAGCGGGTCCTGTTGGTGTTCATCCATATCATTGTCATGTAATGCCAGTTGAGGAACATATTGGTCATGGACTTTATGGTGTTTTCATTGTTGATCCAAAAGATGAGCGACAGCAAGCTGACGAAATGGTTATGATTCTAAATGGATTTGACACTGACTTTGATGGAGAAAATAATCTGTATGCTGCAAACACAATTCCGTTTTACTATCACCACCATCCTATTCAGGTTAACACCAATGAACTAATTCGAGTTTATGTTGTCAACATGGTAGGGTTGGACCCTATCAATAATTTTCATCTACATGGAACCTTGTACAAATACTATCCAACTGGTACTAGTATGGTTCCATCAGAGTTTACTGACATGACTACATTTTCACAAAGTGAAAGGGGCATTCTTGAGTTTGAATATCAAGATACAGGAAGATACATGTTTCATGCACACTTGACTGAATTTTCTGAGAAGGGGTGGTCAGGTGTTTTCTATGTAAAAGATAGTTCTCAATCAAACATAGAAGGATACGCTTATGGAAGTTAAGAGATCATCTAATGCAAAGACAGCAGTAAGCGTCATCATTCCTTTTGTTCTATTGGCTGTAATGATTGGATATGTTTTTGGTCCAGGTTCTGAACTAATTGGATTTGGTGTTGTATTACCAGAAATATCTATTGAGAAAGTTGAGTTTGTTGACTCGGAAATAATTGCAACAGTACGAAATACTGGACCCATTGCGGTTGATATCGTTATGGCAGATATCAATGACAGAATATACCCAGCCGCAATAGAACCAGACAAACATCTTGAACGATTCGAATCAGCAATTGTTCGTATACCATTTGAATGGAATGAGGGGGAACCATATGCTGTGGGACTTACCGTGGATGATGGAACAAGATTTGAAAAGCAAGTAGATGTAGCTGTACTATCGATTAAGCCTACTGCTGAAATGATATCATACTTTGCCGTGATAGGGACATATGTCGGTATTATTCCTGTACTGATTGGCCTTCTTTGGTTTCCGTTTATTTCTAAACTTAGCCGTAGCAAGTACAAATTTTTCTTGTCACTTACTGTTGGTCTTTTACTCTTCCTTGGAATTAGTACTGCTGAAGAAGCAATTGAAATCTCCGCCGAAAACTTATCGGATGTTTTTAATGGAGTGCTTTTAGTTGCTACAGTAGCTGTAGTATCATTCCTTGGTCTTAATTATGTAAGTGAGAAACTCAGAAATCGTGCGGGCGCATCGAAACTTGCTGGTCCTGTAGCAATTGCATTGATGATTGCAATTGGTATAGGCTTGCACAATTTTGGGGAAGGTCTTGCTATTGGTGCAGCAATTATACTTGGTGAAGCTGCACTTGGTGCTTTCTTGATTGTTGGATTTGCATTACATAATACCACTGAGGGATTTGCCATTGCAGCACCAATGGCACGTACAAAGCTAATGATTGGAAAGCTTGCCGCAATGGGAATGATTGCTGGCGTTCCTGCAATCTTTGGAGCGTGGGTAGGTGGATTTGCTTACTCGCCTTTGTTCGCTGTTATCTTTTTGGCAATAGGAACTGGAGCAATATTTCAGGTAATTGTTTCAATAATGAGATGGATACAAAATGAAGAGGGAAAACTATCAAACAGTTCTGTCCTAGCAGGCATTGCTGTGGGAATGATAATCATGTACATTACAAGTATTCTAATCTAATCAGTTACTTTCCATCGTACAACAACTTGCCTTGTTGATGTTTCGCATTGCCCACCAGATTGAAAATGACAATGCAGCTATAGATACAAATTTGAGCTCCAAGCCCTGAAGTGGAAAAATTGCCAATCCACCAACAATTCCTAAAATTGCGGTAAGTGATGTTGTGCATGCTGGACATCCGGGCGTAAACGCAGCAAGAGCACCTCCAAAGATTGCTGATGATCCACCCTTTTGTAAATTCATTCTCTGTGTCCTTATGTTGTATGCCACTAGTGCAATATTGATTCCCCCAAGAACTGCTACAATACATGTTAACCCAATAGAGGCTGTCATGTATTGAGCACTGATTGCAGCATCAATCGCAAAGTGATCTATTGCAGTTGATAGAGTAAGGAAATAGTAAGCTAGACCAAGTAAAATACCAGAAACGATAGCAATTCCACCAAAACTTTTCTGCTTCAGTATATCCTTGATGGTTAGTTTTAGCATCATAGCCGTATCTGGTAATTCTCTTAATTAAACTCTTGAACTCCTAACTCCAAACTTTTTCTTTAAACGTCCATTTTTTATTCAAAATAAAGTTGCTCGAAGCAGCAATAATGACAGCTATTATTAATGCAAGAGGATAGATAATCTGGTAATTATCAACTAATACGTAAACCATTCCAAGTTGGATGAGTGCGCCTAACGAACTGAATCCCACAAATTTTCCATATTGTCCTAGAGTTTTCTTTGCTTCAAAGTTTCTATCTTCAAACGTCCATATCTTGTTTAGAATAAAATTCGAAGTCATTGAAATTGCTATTCCTATTATCGTAGCGTGAATGTACCAAAAATTTACTACTGCATCAGCGAATAGAAGTGATACAATATAGTTTACCAAAAGACCAGATGCGCCTACGGTATAGAACCTACCCGCCTTGGATATAAAACGAACAGATGTACGTGTATCACTTACTTTTGTAGAGTGGCCATATCTATACAACTTCCATACAGACGTTACAAAGTCAAACATTGTTGAAGAATCTAGCTTACTTGAACCACGTGTTCTGTCTGTAAATGTATAAGGAATCTCTTTCACTTTTGCACCTTTTGTCTTTACTAAAATTTCCAAAAGCATTTTGTATCCTATGGCATCAAATTTTATACCTTCTAGAATTTTGCGCTTAAATGCAAAAAATCCTGACATTGGATCTGACTCATTTACGCCAAGACCAGCTTTTGCAATTCCTGTTGCACCCTTACTGATCAGTTTGCGTTTAGTTGACCATCCACTAACTTCTCCTCCCGCAGTATAACGTGATGCTATTACAATATCATAATCTGATGTCTTTATTTCTTCTAATAATTGGGGAATTATTTTTGGTGGATGTGAAAAATCACTATCCATTACCACAATAGTTTCAGCACTTGAATGTTGAATCCCATCAAGTATTGCGGAGCTTAATCCACTCTTTGCCCCTCGATGGATGATGTCAATAGAATATCCCACTTCATTTCGTGTATCAGTAATATAGTCTTCAACAACTTTTCCTGTTCCATCTGGAGAATTATCATCAACCACTATTGCCTCAACTTCTACATCTTTGGGCAAATGTTCACCTATTGATTTTAGAACTTGAATGATATTTTCAGATTCGTTATACGTTGGTATAATTACAGAAACTTGAGCCTGACTTTGTTTGATGTTAGCCATATTTGGGACGATCGCTCATGATTTTAATAGTTTAATATAGTATGGTACGCAAAAACCCGAAATATTTCGGATTGGTACAAATCTCAAAAACAATATAAACCTCTATGAACTTCGTGATCACATGAAAATGAGCACACTAAGTTCACTTCTAGTTCTCATGTCTGTGGTTTCTATGATTGCAATAGCACCAGGTGCATTTGCAGATCATCATGCGGTGACTGTAACAAACGCACCAGGATCAGCAACCCCAGGGTGTGAAGATACAGATGATTGTTTCATTCCAAGTGTAGCTACAATTGAAGTAGGTGGTACAGTTACTTGGGAGAATACTGACAATGCAGCTCATACAGCAACTTCTGGTTCAGCTCAAACAGGTGGACCAGATGGTGTGTTTGATAGCAGCTTGATGATGGTTGGAGGAAGTTTTTCCCACACATTTGATAGCGCAGGAACATATCCTTACTTTTGCATGGTTCACCCATGGATGGAAGGAACTGTAATTGTTGAAGCAGCAGGTGCAGCAGAAGCAGAAGCAGAAGCAGCAGCAGAAGCAGCAGCAGCACAAGCAGCAGCAGCACAAGCAGCAGCAGCAGAAGCAGCAGCAGCAGAAGCAGCAGCAGCAGAAGCCGCAGCAGCAGAAGCCGCAGCAGCAGAAGCCGCAGCAATGTCAACACCATCTATCGATCCAGCTGATTACATTAGCGCAAGTGGTGCTTCTGTTACAAGCATAACTGCAAACTCTAACGATGACACACTAGTCATTGAAATTGATGCAACTGACGACGGTGTATTATCAGTAGGATTAGATGACACAGTAATCGGAGCATTCGACGACGGTAGCTACTTTGTTCTAATAGACAACGAAGAAGTTGAGTTTGAACAAAATGGAAACAACCTAACAATTCCATATGAAGCTGGAAATGAAAAAGTTGAAATCGTTGGAAGCTATGCAGTTCCAGAGTTTGGAACAATTACTATGATTATACTTGCTGTAGCAATAGTAAGCATAATTGCGATAACTGCAAAGACAAGAACAACACTAATTCCTAAACTTTAGGAATTCTTTTTTTCCTTTTTTTATTTTCTTTTTATCATTGCAATAATTGCAAGTATAACTCCCGCTGCACCAAGAGATATTCCAAACACGCCAAAGTTATAAGCTGTTTCTACATCAAAGTTTCCAGAACTAGTATCAATTCCACCAACCTGTGATTTTATCAACGAAACGTCCTTCTGCATAGATGTTACAGCATTTTTTAGAGCAGTAACTTCTTGTCCTGACGAGGAACCAGATGTTGCAGGAAAGTCAAGAACAGATGTACTTTCAACATCCTCTATGGGAATTACTTCATTGATTTCAACACCATTAATCTTTCCTACTAGTTTTACTTCTAGTGAACCTGTCTTTGTAGGAATTATCTTAGCATAATAATGTCCAGGTCTGGGATCTGTGTTTATGTCAAGAACTTTGGAAGCCCCACCATAAACAACTGTTGCCTCCAAATTTCTAAATGCATTGGATATACCCATAGATGTACCCTCAACATCTCCAGGTTCTCTTACGTCTATGGTTATGGCATTAAGAATACCTACAATGGGAGGTTCATCCTGCCATCCTGCTTCAATCTCATAAGGACCAACTTCAATGGTTGTATGTGCATATGCGGAAGAAAAACTGAGCCCAAAAATAACCAGTCCGACAATGGCAAAAAATGAATAGTTCACAATTTGCAAAACGTGCGTATGCGTTATTATCTTTACTAAAATGGTACAAATTTCGAATTGGTAATTCTTTAAATTGTGAATTGGCTGGTTTTATGTAAAATGAAAAAGTTACTTTTTTTTATATTTTTGATTTTAGTAATAGGAATTCCGTCAGCATATGCGCACCCATTCTTGCTTGATTCTGAACCATCACAGGCAGCAAGCGCACCAATTGGAACAACACAAATTATTACAAAATATTCCGAGTCAGTTGAGATCGATTTTTCTGAATTGAAGGTGTTTGATAGTGATGGAAACCAAGTAGACAATAGGGACACCTCATATTATGATGGTGAAAGTTCACTAGTGATCACAACCCCACCATTAGAGGATGGAGTATACACTGTAACAAGTAAGGTATTATCAAAAGTAGACGGTCACTTAGTACGTGCTGCCATCGTCTTCGGTGTGGGTGAAGCTAAAGTTGACATCTCACTTTTAGAATCACAGGAACAATCTGAAACAACATTTTTGCCAGAAGCTGCAGCAAGGTTTCCAGGAATTGTTGGACAGACAGTTGTACTGGGTTCTGCTATAGTTGCAATTGCAATTTGGAGTACACAGCAAAAATATTTTGGAAAAGATAATCTTGCGCTGATTAACAAGACATATCGTTCAAAGTTTTCAAAGATTACAGGGATTGCACTGGTTAGCGTTCTTATCTCTAATTTTGCAATGCTAGCAGTTCAGACTGTAAGACTTGAAACATCTCCGCTTGATGTACTTGGAACTGCATTTGGTGTTACCTGGTTAATGCGGATGATCATCACAATAATTCTACTTGGAATTTGGTTTTGGATGGAAAGAAAGTCACATCTAACAAGTAAAAAACATGTACCGATGTTAATTGTATCACTTGCACTAATATTTACAACAACTCTATTGGGTCACGGTACTGCAACTGAGCTTGTAGCTCCAATGATCTTGGATTACATACATAATTTGTTGTCATCTGTATGGATTGGTGGTGTCATTTTTCTTGCCTTTGTAATATTACCTACACTAGCAAAATTAGACTGGATAGACAAAGAGAAGACTATACTTGCAATTTTGCCAAGATACTCAGGCATGGTAACAATTGCATTGGGCATTCTAATTATCACAGGACCAACTCTTCTATGGTTCTTAGAGAGTGACGTTACATCAATTACTGATTCAACCTATGGTTTTTTGATATTCGCAAAGATTGCCCTAGCATTGATAATGATTGGATTGGGTGCATATTTCCAGTTTAAAGTTCAGAGACCAGCAGTAAAAAATCTAGGAGGTGCAATTGGTGCTGGCGTATTTGGGTTTGGTGAAAAGCCACCAGATTTATCAAAGAAAGGATTTGAACAACCAACAATAGAAGCATTAGCATCTAAGAAAATTGCAAAGCCGCTTAAAGCATCAGCAATAACTGGCATTATACTTCTTGGCGTTGTGTCACTGCTTGTCAACTCCTCACTTCCAGCTGGAGAGATACAAACAGCTGATGCACAGACAACAACATTTGGATTTTCATCAACATTATTTTCAGAACAGGCAAAGTTTGATGTTTCAGTTTTACCAGTTAGTGTAGGTTCTAACACAATCAATGTTATTGTTTCTACTATTGATGGCGAATCTATGTCAGATATTTCGGCTTTAAAGATCAAAGTGTCAAACCCACAACGAGGTATATCTCCAATTGAAATTTCAACAACACAAACAAGCGATATGATGACAGAATTTGAAGCAGAAGCTACATTTGGATTTGCTGGTACGTGGCAGATAGAGGTTGAGGCACAGAGAACACAATATGCAAATGAGAGTGTGATATTTGATGTATTAGTTAAACCAACACTTTCAGAAATTAGAACCGAAATTACGGAATATGATTTTCCTGAAGGTGAGTCGGCACCACTTTACCCTCGTTATGATGGTGATAACACAATATGGATTAGTGATGCGGCAAAACCAAAACTTTGGAAGTTTACATTAGATGATAAACAGTTTATTTCGTATGAATTTTTTGGATTGTCTACAATATTTCTTGATATAGATCATAATGGAAAGATATGGTTCACTGATACACCAAATTCTAAGATTGGATACTTTGATCCAAAGACAGAAAGTTTTGAATTAATAGAAATTCCATCACTAGCCCTACATACACCATATTCAATTCCAATATCACTCAAGGTTGATCTTGACAATAACATATGGGTTGCAGTTGTTGATAGAGACATGTTGCTCGTATACGATCAAGAAAGCAAAGAATTTGAAAAACATCTGAGACTACCAACAGAAGAATCTGGTCCATCTGCTCTACTCTTAGATGATAATGGAAACATATGGTTTGCAGAATCATTAGCAGGAAAGATAGGCGTCGTAGATTCCAAAACTTTTGAGATTACTGAATACGTACCAGATACACCCTTGGATGAACCATTTGCTTTGTTGTTTGATAAATCTGGTTCACTTTGGTTATCTGAGCACATTGGACCGAGTATATCCAAATTTGATCCAGTATTAGAAACATTTGAACGCGTAGATGTTCCAAACCCAGAATCACTCCCATTTGGTATGGCTATTGACAAGTATGACAACATCTGGTTTGGACAACATGTAACTGACGAATTAGGAGTTTACGATCCATACAATGATCAATTGATAGAAGTTTCTATTCCTACTCCCGAGAGCTTTACACAGTTTGTTACATCTGATGATGATGGAAATATTTGGTTTGTAGAGCAGAGAGGTCAGAAGCTTGGTGTAGTTTCTATCAGCAGCATTCCTGGTCAGGTTAGAACTGCAACGGATGGAGCTACCCAGTCTGGTTTCAATTATGCTGAAATTGTCTCACCATTGATTGCTGGTGGAATAGTGGTTTCATCACTATTCTTCGTCAAAAGTGTTAATGA
>CACIXQ010000024.1 GCA_902590655.1 uncultured marine group I thaumarchaeote | reverse complement strand
CAGCTTTTGTTTTCATTTCCTCGTTTCTAAGCTCGTTTTTGATAAATTTTGTAATGTATCCAGCCAGTTCGTTTCTTAACATTTTAGATCTAATTGTTGATATTTGATTTAGTGCTTCCTTGTTCTTATCAAAATCGACTCCAAATATATCGCGTTTATCTTTTAGAACCTCCATTGAAAGTCGTTTTATCCTATTCACTGACTAATTGCATTTGGACTGTATTTTATACCTATAGAATCAGATACCGCTGAGAGTTTTGCTCTATTACGTTACATAACTCATCATAATTCATGTGTAAAACTTTGGACGCACAAAAAACTATGCTTGGAATAAAGTCAATTTGGGCAGTCTTGTTTTCAAAACACCTAGAGAATCTTACTGGACCGTCTGTTTCTACTAGTATTCTATCTCTATTTGCTTTTGACAGTAACACTTGCTTGTCCTGTGAATAAACCATAACAGGTCCGAAGGAAACATAGCATTGCAAATCCATTGCCTTTTGCAGCTGTTTCTTACTTCCATCAAACCAATGTAATAAAACACTAGGAACTTTGTATGAAGGCAAGATCTCTAATATCTCGTCAAGTGTTTTCCTGGAATGAATTGAGACAGGCTTTACAAATTTTTCCGCGAGTGAAAGCTGAGTTTTGAAAACTTCTTCCTGTTTTTTGAATTCCTCATCGGAGTTTGTGTATGTTGTATCTAATCCAATCTCGCCTATTCCTGAAATTTTTGCATTGTTTTCATCTATCATTTTGAGTACAGACTCTGCATCATCTTGCGCTTTTTCTGGGTGAACACCTATGAACGGTAAGACTAGGTCGCTTTGTTCACCAAGCTTGAGAGTTTTTGTCGAGGAGGAATAATCCATCGAGACGCAGCATGCCTTGATGGAAAGTCTTTTCATTGAATTCATAATAACAGGAATTTCATCTTCATATTCTGCATCAGAGAGATGGATGTGCGAGTCGTAAAGCCAAGTCATACAACAGATAACCTCGTCTGCCTAAAATAGTCTGTTTTGCTCATACTTGTAGTGGAATTTTTTTACTAATGATCTTTTATCATACATTTAACAAAAAAGAGTATGAAATCATCAGAATTAGGATTATCTGCGATGTATCGCATTTTAAAAAAATCTGGAGCACAGCGAGTTAGTGATGAATCTGCTGCCGAGCTTAGAAGAGTCATAGAGGAGATAGCTGAAGCTATTGCAAAAAATGCTGTCGACGATGCAAACCATGCCGGCAGGAAAACTGTCAAGGCTGAGGATGTTAAACTAGCTTCTAAGCAATTTAGTAAGTTTTAATCTAAAGAGTTAATTGCCGATTTTGTGTTTTTATTGATACGGTGAGGTAGTACAGTCCGGTAGTGCATGGGCCTGCAAAGCCTAGAGTCGGGAGTTCAAATCTCTCCCTCACCTCTTTGATCTTGGTTATTTCATAATCACCCACCACTTCTTAAGCAGGACAAAAAAGCAAGTACAAAATTGACATCTAAAGAAGCAACTCTCTTAGATTATAGCGAAGAGGGACGTGCTCTTCTATCTCAGCAATCAAGTGCACCTCTTGAAGGATTTGCGACACATGCGGTGGATGCAAGCATTACCGAATTCATGAAGGATGCAAAAAACGAAGTTGAGAAAGGACACCTCTATCTCTTATGGCACTTGTTGTACGTTGAGGAGGTACTGGAGGACGTTGCAGAAAATGCAATAATTGATGGTGCGTATGATTGTGGAATCGACGCGTATTTGGTAGATACCTCGGAAAAAAGAATTAGATTATTCCAATCAAAGTATGGTGAAGCTCATTCCATCGGAGCGATTGACAAGTTCGTCAAGGATGTAGATCGTTTCAAAAAACTAGAACAATCAAAGATCAGACGGGATGAATTACAATATCTTTGGAAGCATCTTCATGAGAAAAACATGAAGACAGAGTTGGTTTACGTAACTGATAGTGATGTAGACGAGTATGAAAGTAATGAAGTGAAGGTTGTAGGAAAGGAGCAAGTCTACCAAACACTATGGGAACGCATTAAGAAACCAGCCAAGGGTGAAAAGTCCAGTTTAAGGATTCAAAAATGTCTTGAGCATGATAACGCGCTATGTTGTATTGTTTCTGCATTTGATTATGCAGATTTCGTAGAAAGGAATGAACATTATGTTTTTGAATCAAATATCAGAAAGCATCTTGGCGGAAAAGGGTCAATTAACAAAGGAATAACAAAAACTCTGGAAGAAGACCCTCACAAATTCTTTGAATGGAATAACGGGATTACCATAACTGTAGATAATTATTCGATGAAAGACAACAAGATTAGCCTAGGTGGAGCACAAATTGTCAATGGTGCGCAAACATCCAAAAGTATTCTTGATAGAAAGAAGAAGACAAACAATCTAGATGCAGAAGTTTTGGTTACCATTATCAAAACCAAGGACGAAGAACATCAGAGAAATATCACAAAATTCAGAAATTCTCAGAATTCCATTAAAGGTAAAGACTATGTTTCACTAGAGGATTATCATATAGCAATACATTCTATGTTACAAAGAGTAGGATATTTCTACGAACATCAACAGGGTTCCTGGCTTAACCTATCATCTTCCATGAAAGCTAAATTCAATGGTGATGAAATTTACAACAAATACCTATCAGATAAAAAAGAAAAATGTAGAATTAAAGATGATACTGCTATTGCCTCAATGGTCTCATATTTTGAACAGAGACCAAATGATGTGTATGGTGGTATAGGAAAATATCTTCCTAAAGGTGCAAAATATGAAACCGTGTTTGACGATGAACTGGAATGTGATTATCGATACTTTTTATTCCCACACTTAATTCGTGAGTATGCCAAAAATGAATTGGGATATGACAGGAGTAATACTCAAAACAGATACAAGAAATATGCACAGAATCTTTTTGTTGCAGTTACTGCAAGGGTTATTCACAAAAACATTATAGGAAAAAATGATGATTTCAAGAAGGACATTTCTGAGTTAGAAAAGATGATTCAAAACAATGGATTATTCACAAAAATTCTAAAAGCTACAGATAAAATTGTAACAAAGTTTCTTGAAGATTCTAAGGTTGAAGAAAAGATAGATGAGGCTAACACTGCTCACAACTTTTTCTCAAACCAGGTTTATGGCAAATCCATGTTAGAAGTAATAGACTCAAAAATTAGACAAGAACAAGAAGAAATAGAATACATCAAAAAAACATTTTCAGGAATTTAATCAATTCTAAGGCAGATATCCGGCCAGAGTAAAATCTTGCAGGAGGTTACAATGGCCAGACATTCTACCGGTAATTTATAAAAAAAGCTTCTATTTAACAAAATATGGTTTTTATAACAAATCAAAAGTGATTACATGTATGAACTCTGAAAAATGTGCAGTTTGTGATGGAGACATTGAACATGCATACCTGCCTATGAAAGAATGGAAGATGGATGGACACTTGTGTGGTGACTGCTATTCAAAAAAACTTTCAGAGTTTTATCCTGGCGATCATGTAAGAGTGGATCTTTCAGATAATTAGTTAGTATCTTTTTCCGCATACTTGTTAACTGAAAAACAATTCCACGCTAACACATCATCTTTTACTTCAGCCTCTGTAAGGAACTTGATATTAGTGACAGTTTTCTTCTTTTTTACCAAGTTTACTTGGAAAGTTTCAAACTTCTCACAGTCACAGTCTTCAAAGAGACAAGCATCATTACCATCTCCCTCTTCATGATCCTCCTTTATGTGACCACAGTTACATTTTGCATCGTTCTTTACATCTTTCTTGAACTTTTTTACCCAAGTACCTAAACGCAGATATGCACTACCTTCATGTCCCTTCTTGAACCGATCATAATGTTCAGACTTTGGAAGTACTTTGAAAAGAAATTTGTTATCTTGAGCCTTACGTGATTCTCCACCAAGTATGAACCAGTAAGTGTCACCAGTCTCGACAAACCTAATTTTGATCGAGTGGTCGTTCCACCAATGGATGGTCTCCCTCCAAAAAACCTGTGCCTCCTTCAGATCAGAAAATAGTGGGACTACATTCATACGTATTTCATAATAACGATAAGCTACACCGATGAAATTATCAAACCATGGAATGGCGGATTCTGAAGACAATACCTACGGAATCAAATTAATATTATATGTATTTGATCACTTTTACAGTTATACTCTTATATCAGAGTGAAACTCAAACTCATTAATGGTCGTATATAGAACTAGCATGCAAATTGTAGCCGATCTCTTGGTAGCTACAGATCAATGCGGTCAAGAAGGAATCAAAACCACTTCTTTGCTAACAAAGGCTAATCTTTCACATTCTAGATTAGAGAAATTTGTAGGCAACTTGACTGGTGCAGGTCTTGTCAACAAAATAGAATACGACGGAAAAAATGTTTTTGTAATTACTCCAAAAGGAAAACAATATCTCGACCAATACAGAAAATTTGCTGATGTTGCAGAATCTTTTGGTCTAGAAATGTAAAAATTATTTCTTAAATTTTCTTCTTCTTTCCCTGTTTGCTTTTTGTCGTGCTTTCTTTCCCTTATATCCACTGTAAACTATAACCACAATTATTCCACCAATAGAGGCATAAAACAATGGAATGAATGGCTGTTCTCGAAGTTCGCCAGTAGTTGGTGAGATAAACGCTATTGGTATTCCAATCATGAGGAAACCCAATACTACCATCAGAGTCTTGTCCACGAAAGTCTGTTGTTATAAAGCCATATATCTTTTTGATGTTAATTTCATACAATGTCAAAAATTATGGAAATCATCGGTCTAATTCTAATTGGCGGAACTATTTACTCGTTCATCGGAATGACAGAGTCAGAACTTAGATGGCCTGTTTTTTGGTCATGTGCAGGTGGTGCGATGGCAATCATTGTGTACAGAAACTACATAAGAAAAAGAAAAAAGAATCAGATGAAATAAGTAACTAAACTACAAACCGGCAGATCTATAAAGGAGCATTTTACGGTTACTTGAGGGGAGTATGACGGAACAAGCTGACGAATGGTGGAAAGGTTTAGGAGAAGAACTAGAGACTGACATAGAAGCCCTAACTGACAAAGCTGAAAACTCTTAAAATTATTTTAAAAAATTGTAATTGAAAAGAAATTTTATCAAAGCCTCGAGCGAGATTCGATCTCGCGACCTAACGCTTACGAGGCGTTCGCTCTACCAGGCTGAGCTATCGAGGCACTAACCATTTCCTCTCAGAGTTTAATAAAAAGCGTATCTAAGTTGGAAACATTGAAAGTAACAATTTCAGGAATTAGGGGCATTGTTGGAAAAGACCTAACACTCCGTGACATATTGAAATTTTCAAAAAACTTTTCCACATTGATAGATTCAAAGAAATGCGTTATTGCAACAGATACCAGACCAACAGGACAGATGATAGCAGAGACCGTTAAAGCGCAACTAATGGAATCTGGAATCGATGTTTATGATTTGGGTATAGCACCAACACCTGTAGCATTTCGTGAGTCACGAAAATATGGCGCAGGGATAATTGTCACCTCCTCTCACAACCCTATAGAATGGAATGGAATGAAAATGATCATAGATGGGAGAGGAATAACCGAGGAACAACTTGCTACAGTAATGAAAGAGCAAAACCCACCAAAATCAGAAATTGGCAAGGAGCACAAGATAGAGTCTTCCTATATTGATGATGCATTCAAAATCATAGGTGCAATCCCTGACTCACCAGCAGTTACGGTTGACATTGGTGGCGGTGCTGCAAGAGGATTCTCATCACAGTTGCTAGAAAAAGTGGGATGTAACGTTGTCACAATCAACGATGAACCCGAAAAAAGTTCTCGAGGACCAGACCCAACCACAGATGCACTAAACGACCTTGTTGCAAATACGAAGGATAGGGACATTGGATTTGCATTTGACCTGGATGGCGACAGACTTGTTATTGTGATTAATGGAGAGAAAAAGAACCCAGATGTTACCTTGGGAATTGGCGTAGTAAAGGCGCTTGAGATTGGATGCAAGAATTTTGTGCTAAGCCAGGACACAAGCATATCTGTAGAGAAGTACATAAAACAAAATGGTGGAACCATCTACCGCTCTAAGGTTGGAGAGGCAAATGTTGCATCAAAGATGATTGAAACAGAATCACAAGTTGGTGGTGAGGGAAGTAGTGGTGGATTCATTCTTTCTGACTTTAACTATTGCAGAGATGGAATTTTAACTAGTGGCTTGATTGCGTCGATAATCAAGAAAGAGAAATTTACAGACGCACTAAACTTTATGGAAAAATACCACATAATACGAAACAAGGTAGAATATGACTCGGAACAACATGACAATATACTGAAAATATTACATGACAAGATGAAAGAAAAATTCGGTAATGTGGACACACTTGATGGTCTTAAGGTAATGATTGACGAGGATAGTTGGGTTTTGGTTAGAAGATCAAACACTGAGAATGCAATTCGCATCTCTACGGAATCTGACAGTTTGGAAAAAGTTAGAAAGATCGATCAAGAGATAAAGGATCTTATCAAAGAAAGTCATGAGCAAATTAAGTGAAAAAAAAATCATTGAACTTCTTCAGAGTAAACTAGGCAATACAAGTTTTGTTCCGGAGGATGTTGAATCATTTAAAATTGGAAGGGAGAAGCTTGTTGTCAAAGTAGACACATTTGTTGAAAGCACCGATCTACCACCACAAATGAAATTGGAGGATGCTGCACGAAAAAGCATTGTATCTTGTGTAAGTGACTTTGCTGCCAAGGGGGTAAAACCAATTTTTGGAATTGTATCCCTAACAATCCCAAGAAAACTTTCGAGATCCAATATAGAAAACTTGGCTAAAGGATTTCAGGGCGCTGCAAGAGAATTCGGGCTGAAGATACTTGGCGGAGACACTAACGAAGGAAAGGAACTTGTGATAACCTTCTCACTGTTTGGCACTGCGAAAAAAATTGTGAGCAGGAGTGGTGCAAAAACCGATCACGTGATAATTACATCTGGTTCATTTGGATATACTGGTGCTGGATTATCCATATTGCTAAAAAATAAAAAATCTTCAAAAAAATTTTGTACAAAGGCAAAGAATGCTGTGTTTAAACCAAAATGCAGACTTTTGTTTGGCTTGAAAAACCAAAAACACTTCTCCTCAAGCATGGATTCCAGTGACGGACTTTCAACAACGCTCAATGAAATGTCAAGACAAAGTAAGAAAAAATTTGTAATTACCAGTATGCCTTCAGATAATGATATCCTTGAATTTGCGACACTAAACAAACTGAATCCAAATGATCTAGTCCTTAATGGCGGTGAGGAATATGAGATTGTTGCGACTGCAAGCAAATCCAATCTACCAAAGATCAAAATTCACGCAAAAAAACACAGAATCAAACTATATGAGATTGGTTACGTCACAAAAGGAAGAGGAGTGTTTCACAAAAGAAACGGAAAACTAGATAGGATCAGGGACAAAGGATGGGAACACTTGCAATAGTATCAGCTATAATGAGATGTGAATATGTTTTTTAAACCCCTCACAACTGTGGTATACATTGTCTGAAACAGAAGCAGTTAGCGAAGAGAAAGTAAAGGAGGTAGTCTCCGAAAAATCATCTGAAGCTCCAACTGAATCTGTTGAAGAATCCACTGAATCTAGTAAGGAAGTAGCAGCTGAAACTAGCCAGGAGGCTGCAACGCAAACCAAGAAACCAGCGGAAGAAAAATGGGGAATTGCACACATCTACAGCAGCTACAACAATACAATCATCCACATAACTGATACCACCGGTGCAGAAACTGCAGCAATTAGTTCTGGTGGTCACCATGTAACTGCTGCGAGATACGAGTCATCACCATTTGCGGCAATGAAAGCAGCTAACGCTGTGGTGGAAGCTGCCAAAACAAAAGGCTTTACTGCGATACACATCAAGGTGCGAGCAGTAGGTGGTGTAGGCTCTAGAGTCCCAGGACCTGGTGCACAAGCTGCAATCAGAGCACTAGCAAGAGGAGGATTCAAGATTGGACGTATTGACGATGTTACTCCAATACCACATGATACTACCAGAAAGAAGGGTGGTAAGCGTGGAAGAAGGGTCTAGTCCTTAACAATTTTCACTTTAACATTACAACCCTGAGATTCAAAATACTGTCCTAGAAAATTTACAAACTTCTCATCAGGCTTGTCTCCCTTGGTTTTTCTTATCATGTCTGCAAACTTGTCCTCCATTCCCACGTATAGTTCCTGATCTACGAACATCCGGAAAAACGTCCAGCCAAACTTTGAAGTTGGATCTCCAAACTTGAACCCACTTGAAACATTACAAAGTGCAGCCATCTTGTTCATGTGCAGCTGGATACTTTTGATATCCTCATCGTATTTTGTGGTGCTAATTTCAAAGAAAGCCATGTTACTCCGTAGGTAATTTTCCCAGCTTGTCAGAAAGTGATACGAACTTGCCATCCTTTTCCACGTTGATTTTTGTCTTCATTCTCACATTAAGGCCGACCGCCCTGAATAATGCAAGTAGGTTTCCCCCATCCAATGTTTCCTTGATCTCGCCTGACGATATCAGCTCTGATAATTTCAATACTATGATCTGTGTTTCTCTTGGAAATTGGTACTCTGCGTTTTGCAGAACCTCCATTCCCCGATAGCCCAAACGTTTTACTATAATCTCACGTGGTGATGGTTTCTTGCCTTGCTGTTCTTTTTGTGATGCAGTAATCTTCTCCTGATGTCGCTGAGATGAAATGTTATTCCGCATCTCAGCCAGACGCTTTTCCTTCAGCCTTTCCAGATCCTTGTCCTCGTCGCTCATCCCTTGATCACTCCTACTGGTACAAGCTTTGCAACTTTGGTGGCAATGCCAAGCTCATGTGAAACGTTAACCACAGAATCAACATCCTTGTATGCTTGTGGTGTTTCCTCCACCACACCATCTCGCGTCAATGACTTTATGAAAATTCCTTTATCGTTAAGTGATTTTTTTACTTCGGATTCTGTAAAGTTTCTCCTTGCCTTTGAGCGGGACATCATTCTTCCTGCTCCATGTGCTGTTGAACCAAATGTTGTGTTCATTGAGTTTTCTTTTCCTAACAGTATCCAGCTTCCTGTTCCCATTGAACCTGGTACCAGAACTGGCTGTCCAAGCTCACGGTACTTTGCTGGAACGTCATCCATGTTTGCAGGGAATGCTCTGGTAGCTCCTTTACGGTGGACAACAACTGGTTTTAGCTTTCCATCAATCTTGTGGTTTTCCACCTTTGCTATGTTATGTGCTACATCATACACAAGCCTCATGTCTAGATCAGATTCTGATTGTTTGAAAACTCTTTCAAAGGACTTTCTTGTCCAATGTGTAATCATTTGTCGATTACTCCAGGCAAAATTCAGTGCTGCAAACATT
>CACIXQ010000023.1 GCA_902590655.1 uncultured marine group I thaumarchaeote | reverse complement strand
TTTAGTTGTTGGTAGATCAATTTCCTGCCAAGAAACAAAATGTTGTACCTTTCTTAACATTCCTTCAGTATTTTCTTTAACAGGCAGTATTATAGCACGATATTTTTTTTCTAGTTTTAAAAGATTTAATGTAGTATTAGCCCAATGTGGTACATCCGCCTGTCCTTTAATTCTAATAACTAAGTATGCCTTTGCCATTTTTTATCCCTGACTGAATGTATATCTTAAACATTCCAATACAGCTTTTGATGTTGAATTCATTGTAGGAGTAGAACCTTTTGCTGTAGTCCATGCATCCTTTAATCCAGCCATTTTAAGTAAATTTCTAATTTTTGGTCCAGCTACTAATCCTAAACCACGTGGTGCAGGAATAATTTCAACTGTTACACTACCACCTTTACCTTTCACCTTAAATGGTACGGAATGTTTTTGATCACATCTACATTCCCAACTACCACAACCCAATTTTACTGGACTGACATTAAGATAAGCTGAATTGTTTGCTTTTTCAATAGCAATTCTCATCTGCTTAGACTTTCCCATGCCAATTCCCAACCAACCATTTTCATTTCCTGCTGCGACCAAAGCCTTAAAACGAGTTGATTGCCCATTTGGTGTCATTTTTTGTATTATTCCAACATCAATTACTTCAGTTTTTAAATCAGGCAATAATTTTTTTACAATACCAGCTTCTTGAATTCTTAGACCTTTAGACAAAATTTCTTCCATTGAATTTATTTCGCCAGTTAGTACTCTTTTTCCTATACTAGTTTTTGGTATCCAAACTTCTTCTTCTTCTTGACGTCTTCTACGTGGTGGACCAGATGAATTTCTTGATTGAGATGGACCAGATGAATTTCTTGATTGAGATGGACCAGATGAATTTCTTGATTGAGATGGACCAGATGAAGTTTGTGATTGCGTTTGACTCATTTAGATTTTGCACCAGTATCTATAGTAGACTTAATATTTTTTACATCATTTTTTATTTTTAGATGACTACCATTAATTCTATCATCTGTCGGGAAGGTTTCCTCGTCTGCAGGTATCTCAAGTCCTGCATCAATAACACCCTTTAGTGCAGCAGCCATTCGTTGAGTGTATTGTCGATTACCACTATACATAATTGCTGAGCTCGTACCCTTTTGTAATGCCTTTTTTCCTGCAAAATAACCAGTTAAGTAAGCCGCAGGGATATTTTTCCGTGAGCCCTTCCATCCTTTTTCAATTAAAAATCTAGAATGTGCTGATGAAATAACTTTATCGCCGGTTAATTCTGGGTGTATAACTTGGACTTGTGTATTTTCACTCGATATTTTTACAGTAATAAAATCTCTATGTCCCATTAACATTCGCTTCCTACGGTTATAGTTGGTTTTCTGTTCCCGTATTCGACGTAATATTCTTGCATATGCCATATCTATACGAAAAAATTTGAAATTGCTTTTATAAACGTTAGATACCAAGCAATGACAATAACAAAGCTTTCTGTGAATGTAACCTATTTTCTGCTTCGTCCCAAACTACTGATTGTGGTCCATCAATAACAGAGCTGGTAACCTCCTGTTCACGTTTTGCAGGTAGACAATGCATGAAAATTGCATCATTTTTGGCTTTTTCCATCAAGGAATCATTAACCTGGAATGTAGGCAAGAATTTCTCATTTTGTTTTGGATCAGATGTATGGATTGATGTAAAAGTATCAGTCATTACTATGTCAGCATCCTTAACGGCAAATTCTGGATCGTTTGTTAAATCAACAGATGTGTATTCTGATGACTTTTTCACAACATCAGAATTTGGTTCAAAGCCTTTTGGAGTAGCAATTGTAATTTCAGTTTGTGTTTTACTACAACCAAAAATTAACGAGTTGCATACATTATTTCCATCACCAATCCAGGCTATTTTAAGATCTTTGAATTTTTTCTTATGTTCCTTAATTGTCATGAAATCAGCTAAAGTTTGACACGGATGATATGAATTAGATAATCCATTAATGACCGGTACTGTAGCATGTTTTGCAAGATCCTCAATAAAACTATGCTCATATACTCGAGCTACAATCGCATCAACATAACCTGATAGAGTTTTTGCTGTGTCCTCAACTGATTCCCCACGAGAGTGCTGCATTTCATTTAATGATAGATTTACAGTGTGACCACCTAACTGTAGCATACCTGTCTCAAAACTTACCCTAGTTCGTGTTGATGGTTTTTCAAACAGCATAGCTAGAGTCTTATTTTCTAACAGTGGTTTTCCTTTTACCATTTTATTTTCTTCCTTTAGTTTTATTGAATGATCAATCAACTCCAAAAATTCCTTATCGGAAATCTCGTCTACAGTTAGAAGATTTTTTGTTTCAAGTTTCATTTTCTAGATTTTCCAGATAATTCTATTACTTTTTAGGTTTTGTTTCTAAGGAATATTGTTTATTTTGGTCGTCCATCAGCAATCCATTTTCTAATCTTTTTTGCCATTTCAAATGCTTCCTTATCACTGCTAGGCGGTGGTGTATCAAATAATTCAGCAAAATCTTCTATGTCTTCAGTTTTAATTCCATCAAAAGGATCAGATGGGGATGAATTGATTTCTGGTTCTGGTTCTACAACTGGTTCTGGTTCTACAACTGGTTGTGGTTCTGGTTGTGGTTCTGGTTGTGGTTCTGGTTGTGGTTCTGGTTGTTGTCCTTTTTCTTTCTCAAGGAAGAAATCTGGTATTTTTTCAGTAGGTTTTGTTTCATCTGGATAGGTTTTAGATACAACTGGTTCTGGTTCTACAACTGGTTCTGGTTCTACAACTGGTTCTGGTTCTACAACTGGTTCTGGTTCCGGTTGTGGTTTACCAAAAACTGTTTCAAGGAATTTTTCCTTACTAAATAATTCCAAATCGTCATAGCCCTGGCCAGTACCCACACAAATAATGGGTTTTTTGGTTACTGCAACGATCGATAAAGCAGCACCGCCTCGTGCATCTGCATCACTTTTAGTTAAAATTGCGCCATCAAAAGATGTATGCTCCTGAAATTCTCTTGCTTGACTAACTGTATCATTTCCAGCTAGTGAATCACCAACAAATATTTTCAAGTCGGGATTTACAACTTTTGTAATTTTTGTAATTTGTTCCATCAAATTTTTGTTTGTTTGCATTCTCCCAGCTGAATCGATGAGAACACAATCAACCTTGTGTGATTTAGCATAAAGTAATGCGTCATGTGCTACGGCGGCTGGATCCGAGCCGTAGTTTTGAGCAATCAGTTTTAAATTCAGTTTGTTTATGTGCTCACGTAACTGTTCAATAGCACCAGCCCTAAACGTATCAGCTGCTGCAACTACTACTGAGACTTTATTTTTTTGTAAAAGATTAGCCATTTTGGCAATAGATGTAGTTTTCCCGGTACCATTGATTCCAACAAATAGAATAAGGTATGGATCTTGTGGATCTGTTTTTGATTTGATGCCTTCCAGTATATCAACCGAGCCTGCTTCATCAAACATGTTAGAAATATTATCGATTAGGCTTTTTTGGATAAAACCTTCAACTTCCTTCTTGTTAACCCTACTTCCAACTAATTTTGTACTTAGATCGGATTTTATATCATCAATAACTTCTGTTGCAACATCTGATTCTAAGAGAGAAATTTCAAGCTGAGATAGTACTTCTTCAATATCTTTTTCATTTAGATCTTTTTCACTAAAACCCTTAGCTGCCTTTGAAAATGCATCGCCTAGTTTTTCAAACATAACTTTTTTCTTTATTTCTTACTTCTAGATGCAGCTAGCATTTGTTCCATTTGCTGTTTACCCTGTTCTAAACTAGCTGAGATTTGCTGTTTTTGATTTGATGTTTCCTGTAATGCCACCTGCATTTCTTTCAGTCGTAATTCTAGAAAGTTAATAGCAGAATCCTTGTCTTTTTCTATAGCTATACCAGCCCCAATGTTTAGTATTAATTTTTCATTAGGAACAACTTTTGTTTTTATAAAAGTGCCTAACCCAACTGGTGTCAGCGTTTCATTGTCCGTCTTATTATCAATGGTTTTCAGTGATTGAATAGCAGAAGATGCTTCTCTAATAACCGATACTATAGTTGCCTCTTTCTGTGATAATTCCGAAAGATAACCTTCCAACATTTGCATTTGATACAATAACTGTTGTGCTTGTTCTTCACTCATTATAAAAAAAAATAGGTCAGTTTCCTATAAATGCATTTAGAAGTACAAAATTAAAAAAATAAAAATAAAATTTATTGTGCCTTTGAAAGTCGATTGTCGACTTCTTCCCAGTTGACTACATTCCACCAAGCAGCAATATAATCTGGGCGTTTATTTTGATACTTGAGATAATAGGCATGTTCCCACACATCAAGGCCTAACAATGGAACTAATCCTTCAGTTCTAGGGCTTGTTTGATTTGGCATTGCTTTGTACTCAACTTTACTAGAGGATGGATTGTATACGAGCCAACCCCAACCACTCCCTTGGATAGGAGCTGTTTTACTAGAAAACTGTTCTTTAAAGTCAGCAAAGGATCCAAATGAAGAATTAATTGCATCTGCTAGTGCTCCACCAGGTTCTCCGCCACCATTTGGTTTCATATTATTCCAAAACAGTTTGTGATTGTCGTATCCACCACCGTTGAAGTTAATTGCTCCTCTAACATCGCCAGGTACATCATTGATACTTGATAAGATATCAACAATATCCCTGCCCTGTAGTTCTGGACTCAATTTTTCCAAAGCACCATTCATTGTATCAGTATACTTTTGATGATGTTTTGTATGATGAATCTCCATCGTACGAGCGTCTATGTGAGGCTCTAATGCATCATATGCATAAGGCATCTCAGGAAGTGTATATTTTCCCATACAGTATTTGAAAAATCATGCAATTTAATGGTTTAGCAAAGAATGAAATTTCACTAAAAAAATGCACTGATATGAAATACACAAAAATACTTTTTTTCGTAATTTTGATATTCACTGGATCCATTTTATTATCAAACCAATTACAGAGTACAGAAGATGTTTCCATTTTAGTAAATGATAGCGGGCCTTTCATAGGAACAAGCATACCACATCAAAGTGGGTATGATGGAAGTGGTATAACAATATCAATTATTGATACTGGAATTGAATTAAATCATCCAGATTTTGATGATAAAATAATTGGCGGGTATGATTTTATTGATAATGACGAAACTCCTGAGGATGCAAATGGTCATGGCACACAGGTAGCAGGTATTATAGCATCAAATGGTGACCTAAAGGGAATAGCACCTGGTTCAAAAATTTTAATGTACAAAGTTTCAGAAGATGGGGAATCCGTACCCACTGATTTGATAATAAAGGCAATTGAAAAATCCATAGATGACGGTGCTGATATTATTAACATCAGCCTAGGTGTTAACCAAACAAATACGAAAATTGATCAGGTGGTAAACAAAGCAATCAAAAATAATATTTTTGTAGTCACTGCTGCCGGAAATTTTGGTCCTGAATTAAGTACAATTGGAAGTCCTGGTATAAATCCAAATGCAATTACTGTTGGTGCAACATTTAACAATGTCGCAAGTAGTCTGGTCGCAACTTTTGAGATAGAAGATAAAACATTCAATGTTTTTCCAATGGTAGGAACTCAGGCACTTACAGATCCCATTACATCACAAATTCTTTTTGGCAAATATGGTAAGATTGATGATCTATTGGGAAATAATTTTGGAGAATCGATTTTACTCATTCAGCGGGGTAGTGATATAGAAGGTGAAATAGTTTATTTTTCTGACAAGGAAAAGAATGCAGCAAATGTTGGAGCAAAGGCTATCATAGTCTATAACAATCAACCTGGTATATTTTTTGGAGAGTTAATTCATGAATATGTGGATGAGGGATATGAGCCTACTATTCCTGCATTATCCGTATCCAGAGATGATGGACTGATAATTAGAGAAATCTTACAGAGTGGTACAGAAGGAACGCTGGATGTTTTCTATCATCCAGATTTTGTTGCTTATTTTAGCTCCAGAGGACCGGTTTCTCCCTTTTACATTAAACCTGATCTTGTTGCACCTGGTGCATTCATAAACACAACCGATATTGATGGAAACTATAAAATTTCAAGTGGTACAAGTTTTGCGGCACCACATGTTGCTGGTACTGCTGCGTTAATTTTACAAAAAAATCCTGAACTAACACCACAAGAAGTTAAATCAATTTTGATGACAACTACAGATATAGTATATGACCAGTTTGATGATAGATTTCCTATAGATGTGTCTGGAAATGGAAGGGTTAATGCATCTAATGCTATCAATGCTGAACTAATTATAACTCCACCAAATCTAATATTTGATTTATCGTCAGCAAATCAAATACAAACTAAAGATTTGGAAATCAGAGGCATTGACGATCAAGCAATATCAATATCAATTAGATTTGAAGAAAATGATGCCGCCGATTTTGATTATAGTTTAGATGATAAGAATATGACCATAAATGCAAAATTAACTGAACAAAATTTGGGATACTTTGAAAGTAGGATTATTATCAGTCATAATGAGATTGATTATCATATACCAGTCATGGTAAGAGTTTCTGAAGGATCTATCACAGTTAATGAAGATGGTGGAAAATTCAATGTTGATATCTCTAGTCCATCTTCATGGTCATACGCAAAGATCTCCGTCATAAATCAGGAAACTGGGAAAATAATTACAGATTCAATCACGCCAAGTAAAAATCCAGAGATGACAGTTTCTCAACCTGGTAAATACTGGATTGAGGCTAAAATCAAGGATGATGATAAAACATTAAGTGCATACGCAAGCATTCATGTGGAAACAATAGAACATGATGAAAAAAGTCTTGTAGATATGTTGAACTTGCCAGAGAAAACCATTCTCATAATATCTGCTATAATGATTGTAACAGTTATTGTAGGTCTATCAGTAAGAAGAAAATAATTAAATCTTAGATTTTTGGTCCTGCTTGACGTATTTCTTCAGATACATCCTTGAACTTTTTGAAGTTGTCTACGAACATTTGAGCCAGTTTTTTTGCAGAAAGGTCATAGGCGTCTTTATCAACCCATGTGTTTCTTGGTTCTAAAACTTCTGAAGGGACACCAGGACACTCTGTTGGTATATCTAGATTGAAAAGATCATTATGGGAAAACTTTACAATATCTAATGACCCGTTTATGACTGCAGTTACCATCGCACGGCTATATTCTATTTTGATTCTTTTACCAACACCATATGGTCCTCCAGACCAGCCAGTATTGATTAGGTATACCGCTGTATTATGTGTGGAAATCTTTTCGCCAAGCATCTTTGCGTACACTGAAGCAAGGCGTGGCATGAATGGTGCACCAAAACATTTGGAGAATGTAGCCTTTGGTTCTTTAATTCCTCGTTCAGTTCCAGCTAGTTTGCTTGTATATCCTGACATGAAATGAAACATTGCTCCATTCTTGGAAAGTTTGGATAGTGGAGGTAGGACTCCCATTGCATCTGCTGTTAAAAATATAATGACCTTAGGGATACCGCCTACACTTGGTATAACAGCTTTTGGAATATAGTCGAGTGGATATGCAGCTCTTGTGTTTTCAGTTAAGCTTCCATCATCAAAGTCTGGTTTTAGTGATTCTTTGTCTATTATCACATTTTCTAATACAGCCCCCTTTTTGATGGCATTCCAAATTTGCGGTTCTGATTCTTCTTTGAGATTAATACATTTTGCATAGCAACCTCCTTCTACGTTGAAGATTCCCTTATCTGACCAACCATGTTCATCATCACCAATCAACATACGTTCAGGATCAGCAGACAGTGTAGTTTTTCCTGTACCTGATAATCCAAAGAACAATACTGTATCACCATCCTTTCCAACATTAGAAGAACAGTGCATCGGGAAAACATCCTTTGATGGTAAAAGGAAATTCATTACAGAGAAAACTGATTTTTTTATTTCTCCCGCATAATTTGTGGCTCCAATAAGGACAAGTTTCTTTGTTAAATTAATGAGTATGAATGCATTTGAATTGGTACCGTCAACTTCTGGTATAGCCTCAAAACCATTAATACACATCACAGTAAGTTCCGGCTCGTGAGATTCTAATTCGGCAGCTGATGGTCTGATGAAAAGTTGATGTGCAAACAAACTTTGCCAGGCATGATCTGTGATAATTCTGATAGATAGTCTATTTTCAGGATCAGCGCCTACAAAACCATCAAATACAAACAATTCCTTACCGCCAACAAATTTTTTCATTTTTTGAGATAATTTTTCAAATGTTTCTGTTGGGAATTGTTTGTTAACTTTTCCCCAATGAACCTTATCATGTGTGAGATCATCAAAAACAATGAATCTGTCATCTGGTGATCTTCCTGTATACTTTCCAGTCTTAACTGATAAGGAACCAGTAGAGGTTACCATTCCTTCATTTTTTTCAACAGCAATCTCAACTAGTTTTTCAACTGATAAATTCCTGTGAATTTTTGACGGGTTTATACCAAATGCAGAAATTTGAGAGTTAAATTTGGCTGCTGATTCTGATTCACTCATCTATACTCAACTCCAAACATGCTAAAAACCCAAAATCAGATGTGTGCATTAGAACTTAGACGCAATAAAAAACATTATTATCTCTTTCTCAGATCACATATTTCTCATCGAGTTTTAGCAACCTATTTATGTAAAAATTCAAGGTTTATGGTCATGCCAATAAACAAAGAAAAGTTAGAAGCTCGTGCTAAAGTTGCTAAGAGCAGACCTGATTTTAAAAGACCTGAAAGTTGGAGATATAAGAGATTAGAAACAACTTGGCGAAAACCAAAGGGTATCGATAATCATCAACGTAAACAAAAAAGTCGTGGTCGTCCTGGTCTTGTCAAAGTTGGCTACGGTGGTCCTAAAATTTCACGTGGATTACATCCATCTGGTTATACAGATAATTTAGTTCATAATATAGGTGATTTAGAAAAATTAAATCCAAAAACTGATGGGGTAAGAATAGGTCATAGTGTTGGAACAAAGAAAAGAAAGGCTATAGTAATCAAATCAATAGAAAAAAAATTCAAAATATTTAACGCGAGGGTGTCAGAACGTGCCAGTAAATCTTAAAGCAAAAAAACAACTAGTAGCACGAATGTACAAGGTTGGAGTAAATAGAGTACATTTTGACTCGGATCATCTTGATGATATAGCTGATGCAATTACAAGAGATAATATCAGAAGCTTATTCACGGCAAACACAATTAGAATTGAACCAATTAAAGGTGCGTCACGAGGAAGGGCTAAAATTAAAAAAATCCAAAAGAAGAAGCGTGGTGTAAAACAAGGTTCCAAAAAGGGACGTAAAGGTGCTAGAGTAGGTAAAAAAGAAGTTTATGTAACAAAAGTAAGATCACTTCGCTATAGATTAAAAATTGCAAAAGATAGAAAAGAAATTACAAACACGGAATTTTGGGATCTTTACAAGAAAATTGGTGGAAATACAGTTAGGAATATTGCACATCTAAGAGCGTTAATTGATGAAAAAACTGCAAAACGAAAAGCTCAGAAATAAAACTTCATTTTATTAAAATCTATAATTTTTCCAGCCTCAATTTTGATTCCTTCATTATTAAGCATTTTTGATTTTACTCTTTCACCATAAGCATATCCACCAATTTTACCATCAGATTTTACAACTCTATGACATGGGACTATTACAGGAAATGGATTGTTTTTCATGATCATGCCAATAGTGCGCTGTCCATTCTTTAATCCAACTGCTTTTGCTAATTCACCATAAGTTGTAACCTTTCCCTTTGGAACTTGTAAAAGTTTTCTGTAAACTTTGATACTCAACATCAAAGCCTGATTACCTCTAAATTAGTTCCTTTGAGCATCTCAATAATCTTCTGCTTATTTTTTCCCATACCATTCCAATCTAATAATGCCGCAGTAGCACCTACATTTCTTTCAATTATATGCGAAAATAATGACTGA
This sequence comes from uncultured marine group I thaumarchaeote, assembly GCA_902590655.1. GTDB lineage: Archaea > Thermoproteota > Nitrososphaeria > Nitrososphaerales > Nitrosopumilaceae > Nitrosopelagicus. The sequence continues at coordinate 862 of CACIXQ010000023.1, read as the reverse complement.
TCAATTTGTTCCAATGCATGTTTGGGGATTACTGTACCAAGTGAATACTTGCCATGAATTAATTCGTTGGTGAATTTTTCAGAATAATGGGTTCCTCCAAAACATATAGCAACAGGATATGATTTCTGTGGTTCTTTCATTACATCGATTATAATCTGTCCAACTGAATTACATAGATCTATATCATTCCATTCTTTTTCTGTTGTTCCAATTTCAATGAACAAAGAAGGTTTGGTTAGTGCAGTTGGTCCATGATGTGTTGCTTCAATTGTTATTTGAAATTGTGAAAACTTGGTCCTTGTTTTCCAAAGATTCTGAATATATGATTTTTGTATGTATGGGTGTGGAATAGACACTTGACGTTCATATCCACCAAATTTTGCCTCACCGAAATTTCCTGTATTATGGCATGTAAGCGCCAAGACTCTGGACTCGGCTGCATGTTTTGATAAAAAAATATACCCATCATAATCAAATTTATCCTCTAGCCAATCAGCAGAAATAGCTGGGGTTGAAATTATTGCTAAATCAAAATATCTACTATGGTAAACATCGCCATTTTTCTCCATTTCTTGTGAAATGAATTTAGCAATATTATGACCCGCTGGGTCTTTTTGATATGCAACGAGTAATTCCATTAGATAAAAGATATATTGATACTTTATTAATTTCCAGCAAATGAAGATTAACATTCAACGTACGTTAATGAATATGAAAAACACCATTAAGCTTACCAAAAAATCTGATAAGGAAGTCTATATGCAACATCTAAGGCTAGTCTTATTTGGAATTGCAGCAATAGGTGCTATTGGATTTGGAATACAGTTCATCTTTTCAGTTTTAACATTTGGAAGATAAAATG
>CACIXQ010000022.1 GCA_902590655.1 uncultured marine group I thaumarchaeote | reverse complement strand
TACTTGTGTTACACTATCACCTTTTTCGCCTACCTCAAACACCGCAATTGCACTCAAAGGTACGTCATCAATAACAGTACTTGCTATAACTTGATACTCACCAAATATTGCAGTTTGTGGAAGTTTAAACTTAAGTTCAAAGTTTCCGTCTGAATCAGCGGTAACTGCCCTCACAAGAATTGATATGCCAGTCGGTTCCTTTACATGAATGGCAACAGATCCTTGTTCCGCATTTCCAGTTATTACTACTGTTTGTCCTTGTTGGAATACATGTTGATTTGTTTCAACAACAATTTCAGTCTGGGCAGATGCATTCGAAATCCCAAGCCCAATGACAACGATTAGTGTTAGGAATAATTTTTGATTCATTTATGACTCACCAAATTCACCCACAATTATGATTCCTTTCATCCAGGGGTGGATTGTACAATAGTAATCAAACACACCTTCATCATGGAATTTGTAAGAAAAGTATTGCTCGCCGACCAGTAAACCACTATCAAATGTGCCATCTGGACCATTCTCAGGTGTGCCACTTGTTATAGAGTGAGAAAATCTATCAAGATTTCTCCATGTTACCGTATCACGAGGATCAATCTGTACTGCAAATGGACTATAACATGAATTATCAATTCCACAACCCTCAGAGGCAGATTGCTTAGCAATATGGATATATGGTACTGCATTTTCTGTTGCTAAATTATTTCCAGATGGATTCGGATCTATAAGTTCTGCTGCAACAATTATAGTTCCAGTTAATGATTCATTTAACTCATCATAATAATTGTAAAAGCCATGGTTGAAGTTAGGACTATTAAAATCAATAACAATAAATGGTTCAGAAGTACTACTGAACAAACCATCTACAGATTCTATGAGATGATATGGTCCACCATCAGGTGGAAGTGTTTCTACCCATATTAGACGACTGTTTAACGGAACAACCACATCGAATGGGAATCCGCATATCAGGGTGTAATTACCGACTAGTTCATCTTGAAGTCCTTTTTTCCTTGCATTGTCTAAGCATTGGAGTTCAGGTAATGTGGGAGATTCAGATCCTATGGATGCTAAATTCATTTCAGTATTTACATAGTAATCCTCATCCTGTTCATAAAGTGCAGTAATCTGTTTTGAAGTAAACGCATCATTAAATATCTCCATTGAAGAAATTCCTCCCGAAAAAGTATTTTCGACGGTTCTCTTTGGTTCAAGTAGATTGTATTGATTAGTAATCATGATTTTTGAAATGTAAGCACCAATAACAATATCGTTGTCAGAGGTGTACATCTGTACTTTTACTCTACACTCTGCATCATCACATTTCTCCGACCCAGTTAATTCAGATCTTGGTACTTTTTTTACAAGTTCAACTTGCCCTTCATGTTCTCCATCAATGTACAATGTTACTAACGAGTCGTCAAAAACCATGGCTACATGATGCCAATCTTCTGAAAGGTGTGTCTTTCCATTTACATTATACCATACGTTGCCGTCATACAATGAAAGGTTTAGAGTGTGCATATCATGTATGACTGTGTGGCCTCCTTCAAGTGCAAAAGTATCTTTTAATAAAAATAAGTTAAACGAATCATGCTTTGATACAATAGTTGATTTGTGTGAACTATCGTCGAAATTTGGTTTTATCCATCCTACAATAGAAAATTCATCAATCTCATCATTTAATGCGGTATCTTCTTTTTCCATGTATTCTGTGCCGTCTAGGATCACTGACTCCATTTCAGCTTGCACACCTGTTGTTCCTAAAATTTCAACCTTGGTAGACTCAACTTGTGTTGTGATTAGCGGTGTTTCCTTTGCCGTAGAAACGTTAGAAATCGATTGCTCATTATCAAAGTTTTCCTGAAGCTTGACTATAATTTCTGCTGACTTGTTTGCTGTCTCGTCTGTCAATGGAACCGTGATGAATAATCCACTGCCCCTCTCAACGTTATTACATGATTTGTTGCCAGTAGACATTACATCTTCAACAAAGCATCCAGGGTAGGAATCAATTTGCTGAGAACTTTCGTATTGTGCTTCGGCAGCCTCCAAGTCTCGAACAAAATATGCGTTAAACCCACCCTCGTTGTCGGTGGTTATGTCATAATTGAAATTAGTTACATCCCTGCTGGTATATGCTGGTATCGACCATGAGCCATCTCCTAGTATCTCTTTTGTCAACTCAACAGTTCCATATTCCATAACTGCGAAAGTAGTATCAGCACCAGCATCTCCAGCAGTCATGAGACAACGTATTAGATTTTCGTCAGAAAATCTATTGTGGTCTAGACAATAAGATGGTGGATTCACATCATGAGCAAATCCTATGACATGACCTATCTCATGTGCCACTATGTATGCAAGCATGCCAGCTGAAAACGGTTGCCAATATCCCTCCTCATCAAAGTCACCTAATCCTATGTAGATGACATCTACATCAGAATCTTTGTGGGTGGAAAGTGGGGCAATACCACCTGTATTGTCACCATATGCTATGACCCAATGGATTTGGAGATTCGCAACACTCCAATCAACTGGACTAAATGTAAGATCTGTAACAAAGTCATTACCCAAAGGAACTTTGGACTCGGCATAAGAATCAATATCGTAATCCACAACCTCAGACCATCTGGTGTATGCAGCAAAATCATCTACATTATCTGGATCTTTCCAGTACCCATAGATTGCCGCGTTGACTATATCGTTAACAGTATACCCATCAACTGTATCACCAATCTCATAAGGAAAGCCGGCCGCAACCACAGTAAAGGCTCCAGGATCTTCCTCGTCTAATCCACTGACATTAACACTACCAACGGCTTCTGTTTGAGTGATAAACTCTGTCATCGTTTCGTCTTTGAACACATTGACGTAAGCATTAGCTACTCCTGAGTTTGCAGTACTTGGAATCATGAATCCCAATGTGAGTTCAGTTGGTCCCTCGTTTAAAACAGACTTGAAATGCCCAACACCAAGTGGTGTATCATCTACATCCCACAAGTTAAGTGTAACAAATGCATTTCCGGTAGAGTTTGTGTTAATCGACGTGGTAAAGTATGCAAGCTGACCCGCACTCAATGATGAAACTGAACCGCCATCTATTGCTACAGACTCTACACCTGTTACAGTAAGATCAGCAGTTTGTTCAGATGCATCTACACCTGCAAGTGGGTGCGCATTAATTGTCACAGTAAATACCACTACTCCCTGATTGCCAGACTCGTCGATTGCAGTACAAGTTACTATTGTATCACCAACAGGGAATAGATAACCTGGTGATGGGTTACAAAAGACATCAGGTTGTTCTGTTTCATCGTCGGTTGCCATTGGTATAGGGAATAGCACAGCTTTACCATTAACGGTAAGTTCTGCTGTTTCTACTATGTCCTCGACTGGTTCAAAAGTTGGTATTGTGCTATCGCCAATAGCCGATAGGTCAGTAACTGTGACAGTAAAGTATGTCGTACCCTGATTTCCTGCGGCATCAGTTGCCGTACAGGTTACCACAGTTTGCCCGACAGGGAATGTACTGCCTGATTCTGGAGTACATGTTGGACCAACTGTAATTCCAATGTTATCAGTTGCATGTGGTATGGCGTAGGAGTATGCTATTCCAGTAGAGTTTGTTGCGGAAATGTTTGCATCTGGAACCTCCGTGAAGACTGGTGTAGTTGTATCTACTACTGTTGAATACACGATATTGACTGTAAAGCTCTTGGATGCAGTATTTCCTGCTGCATCAGTTGCGGTACATGTCACAATTGTACTGCCAACTGGGAAGAATGATGGTGAAGGCGGAGTACATGACGATGAGACAACTCCAACATTGTCTGAAAAATCAGGATTTGGATATGTAACTGTTCTTCCTTCTGGATTAATGGTTTCAAGGTTAATGTTAGTTGAGAGTGTGATAACAGGCTCTACTGTGTCAACTCCTGTCTCCTCTTCTGCCTCCTCTTCAAGTGGTGGTATGACTTCATCAGCAGATTCTAAAACTACAGTGACAGCAAAACTTTCAGTTACAGCATTTTCCCAATTAGCTGGATTTGAAGAATATGGTCCATTAGTTGCAGTACAACTTAGTGTGGTCTGACCTATGGGATACATGAAGTTGAAATATTCCGTCAAAGTGCCACCGAGATTGCCAGACTCGTCATGAATACTAAACACGCTGGCATCAAACAGGTCTGGGCATTGTGCTTGGGTAGCACCAGAAAATGTAACAGGATATGTTGTAGTAATGCCAGTTGAGTTAGTAGTAGTCAATGTAGCATTAGATGGTAAAAATATGCTTGGCAGAGTTAATTCATCTGCCTCCTCTAAAACTAGAACACTAAAGGTTAGAGTTGCAGTATTACCAGCATCATCAATTGCCGTACAAGTTATCTCAGTTTGACCAAGAGGATATGTTGCTGGAGTACCCCAGGTCCAGGCTGGTTCACAGGAAACGCTGCCACCATCATTCCAGCCAACGTTGTCTTCTACATTTATACTCCAATCCATGTGTGGATCGGATTCATCAAGTTTAATCACACTGCCATTTGTAGCGTTTCCTTGTCCAAATCCATAAGAAGATGTTGGTTCAACCAAATAGTTAACCCACATTGTGGGCGGAGTTATGTCGCCAAAGTTTTCGTTCTCAAAGTCTGACAAAGTGAGAATCGAAGCATGGTCGATTATTGGATATGGTTTATGAACACCTAAAACATAGAATTTTCCATCATCAACTGCTAAATGTGATGGACCGTTACCATAGCAAGTTGTGCCAGCTGAATTACAGTATTTTCCATTTTCATCAGCTGTTGAATATACTGCAACAAAAGAACCGCTCATTGTGAATTTTTGAATTCGTGAATTTTGGTAATCAGCTGCAAACATATATCCGCCATCAAAATCAATTGAGCTTGGACCATACTGACCAAACTCTCCGTTGCCAGGTGTATCGCTGTGATAAACTCCAGCCGAGTCAGTAAATGAATGATAACCACCATATTGACCAAAAGAAGACACTAAACTGCCGGATGTAGTGTATTTTTGGACAATTGCTACTCCATTGTAATTATTTCCTGTCCATGGAATTGTACAGGGATTTCCAACTCCGACCCAAAGGTTTCCATCAGGACCAAATTCTATTGGTCTTGGTTTAACATCTGAATAGCAACCATTAGTGGATGGCGTAATACCGAAACTTTGCAACAAGTTTCCATTAGAATCAAACTTTTTGATCTGATTATCACAACTTTCATTGTACGAGCATCCCAACGACCCAGCCGCATAGATATATCCAGAATTATCAATTGTAACGCCCATTACAGGACCAGGAAAGGGGCCTACACTCCAGTCAAGTTCTCCATTAGAATCAAATTTAAGCAAGGCTCCGCCAGCACTTTGACTCGAACCATATTGAGCAACATACATGTTTCCATCTCCATCCACTGCTATATCCTGAGGCTGACTAAGATCAGTATCTATGACTGCCATCTGATTTGTAGCAAGATTAAAAATTGAAATTTCACCACCGCCTTGTGAGGATACGCCATACAATTTGTTGTCATGAATATGCATAGCCCTTAGATTTTGATCATTATCTTCAAAGCTTTGAGAGGTCCATTCCAAAGTAGTTGTGTCAGAAGTTTCGTCAGCTGGTGGCAATATGGTAACGGTAAAGCTTTTACTTCCCTCATTTCCGTTTAAATCTTCAGCAGTGCATGTTACGGTAGTTACTCCAACTGGGAACGTGTAGCTTGCACCAACTGTACTCTGGTACCTGGTGTTCCAAACCAAGTCACTCATTGGGATTACAGTATTGTTACCTGAGTCCTGACATGACCCGTTTTGGACTTGATCACCTGTATTCTGAGCATCAACTATACCCCAATCTAAGGTGAATCCTGTGGAGTTCAGAGCATAGCGTTGTACATGTGGTGATGGGTTGTAATAACTTGATTCGTAAATACTGTGATCAAAAAGTTCTGGGGATGTCCAGTATGTACTTGCCGGCAAACAATCTGGACACATATAATCAATTACGTTTCCGTTTGAATCTAGGTAGAATTCAGATATTCCACGGAAACCGAGTTCCAGTTCTGATGGAGTTGTGTCAGAAGTTTCGTCAGCTGGTGGTGGCAATATGGTAACGGTAAAGCTCTCACTTCCCTCATTTCCGTTTAAATCTTCAGCAGTGCATGTTACGGTAGTTACTCCAATTGGGAACGTGTAGCTTACAGCTCTAGTATTCCAACTCCCAGACCAGTCATCAACTGGGATTACAGTATTGTTACCTGATTCCTGACATGACGGGTTTTGGACTTGATAACCTGTATCCTGAGCATCAAGTATATTCCAACCTAATGTGAATCCGGTGGAGTTCAGAGCATAGCGTTGTATATGTGGCGATGGGTTACTGCCGATATTCCCATGCATGCCGTGGTCAAGAAGTTCTGGTGGTGTAGCTGTTCCATTGGGAAACACATACCACGGCAAACAATCTGGACATGAATAATCAATTACCTTTCCGTTTGAATCTAGAAAGAATTCAGATATTCCTATGAAAGCAAGTTCTGGTCCTGATGCATCATCTTGGAATCCAGTTGGACCGGTGTGTGGTTTGATGAGACCAGTAAATGGAATCTTGTGTATCACAAATCCACCCTGACCGTCTGGCTCCCTGATTTCTAAATTAGCTGTGTACTGACCCAATGATGCGCCAGATGTTGTCATGAAGAAAGCATCAAAACTTCCAAGGTATCCTGATTTCCAACTTGTTGGCGATACAAAAGCAGATGCACCATCTTGGGCAACGTCCCATACGTTAGATGACGTACCAAAGTTAGCCCGTAGTCCAGATGGTAGGTCGGTAATTCTAAACTCTATACCGTTATCTGCGCAGTCACCTGTACAGCTAACTCGCATTAATTCATCCTGACTCTCAAAGTTTGTGCCAGAACAATAGACTCCATTTAGTCTGTCCTCTGGAAGAGTTCCGCCGTTAGGGAAATAATAAGAATGCTCGATGGTCGAGCAGTTTTGTTGCAGTGGAGGCATGTATGTTTTGTAATGTTCCGTCCAATCACAATTGTTCATCACCGACGAATCGTATGATGGTGTTTCATTACATCCATAGTAATAAATCTCCATTGATACAGTCCAGCCATCTCCTGAGATGGAGTATTCATTTCCTGTCGCAGTCATTGGTTCTGGAACATAAATTACAGTAACAGTAAAGCTCTCTGTTGTAATATTACCACCACTATCAGTCGCACCGCATGTCACTGTGTAGGTTCCAGGTGCAAAGAATCCTCCTTCAAGTAAAACGTCAGCTGCACCTAGATCATCTGAATGGCACCATGGCCCATTGGTTATTTGGTTGTCATCTGTTGCCGTAACTGTTGTCCACTGTACGAATGTATTTCCATATGCATCGCTAGTTGTAACTGTGATGTCACCTGGCACATTTACAACCGGCGGGGTTGTGTCAGAAGCTTCAGGTGGAACGTAAATTACAGTCACAGGAAAGACTTGTGTAGTAAGGTTATCAGATGTATCCCATGCTTCACAAATAACATTGGTTGTTCCTATAGGAAATAATACTGTGTTTGTAAAGCGATACTGTTGACCGTTGTAGCTATACGGAGATCCTGGGTAATCCAAAAAGCTATTACTACCTATTCTACATTCTACACCATCTAGTTCTGTCTCATCAGAAAATCCAAGATCAAAAGTGAGTGACGCGCCGGTCGAGTTTGTAGTGTAAAGAGTTTGTGCCAAATTATCATGATCATATATTACCGGTGGAGTATTGTCAGGTTCGACAAGATCTCCCACATCAAATGCCACAGCATATGGTGTAAAATTTTGATTGTTCGGACCAGTTGGGGTACAGCACCCAGTTATTGAAAATGTACTGCTTCCTGGCGGAACCTCACCGAGCACATCATACCTTGAAGTTTCGTATACTCCTCCATTGGTTATGTGTGTGTATATCCTTACATTTTCTGCATAGTAGCTGTTGTTGTTTACAATTGTTCCAGACATGGTATGCTGGCTTCCAGACCATGACACATTCACATTTTCAAATGAAATGCCAAGGCTAGGTGGCTGGACTACATTAATTGTTGTTACAAATGATGGGTCCCATGGATTCTTACAGTAGTAAGTTCCAAGTCCACCCCACGCTGCGGGTAAGCCGTTCCAATTTCCGCCGCAACTTCCTACCTGTTCACCGTTTTGATTGTATGCATTACCGTAAGAACTCCACCACCAAGTAGTATCGTCTTGATACGGATCATAGTTTTGCATTCTAAAACCAAGTGGAACATCAATCGTCGATGATTTCTTTCCTATAGTACATGATACTGTGGTGTATGGCTCTTCATAGCCGAGAGAATCCCAATCGTTTATCATATTTCGGCATTCCGATTCTGATGGCTCTGGAACTTGGTTGACTATTATGCTAAATGATTTTGGAATGGCAGGTGTTCCTGCTGCACTAGTTGCATTGCATGTTACTGTTGTGTTGCCAACTGGAAATATACTACCTGGTGCCGGATCACATGATATGCTTGCGTTTGGATCATGTCGGTTTTCAACATCGCTTATTGAAATGCCACTCTGCGTAGATACGCTTCCATCAGGAGAATAGGCTCTGTCGATGGCTCCCTGATTGTCAGACGGTTGTATTAGTGGATACCAAACTTGTCTACCGTTTGTGCCAGAAAATATTGTGACATCCCAATCTCCAGGCCATATGTAAATTTCCGGCGCGTAATCTATAACATAACCACAATCATCAAGTTCTGAGTTTTCACATTCAGAAGTTGGTGTTCCAGTTTCTGCATTTGGCAGAGATACAACGTGTAGTATGTTGCTTTCATTGCAACCTGTCATAGATTGCATATTACCTTCACCAACACAACCATCGTTTAGAGCCCAGACCCTGTATGAAAATTGGTAACCGGTTGCTGCATTGTCGTGTGTGTATGTCGTACCCTGAATGTTATTGTCTAGTGTATTCCAAACGGTACTAGATATTGAGCGTATTTGTACAACGTATTGTGATATAGAACTACCATTGTCGTTTGGTGCAGACCAACTAAGTGTTATACTGTTACGATCGGATCTGTTGTTATACTTGGATATAGATTGAAGTGAAAGGTCGTTAATTGCAGCAGGTGGAGCAGCTGGGGGGGGCTGGAGGAAAACTTGAAAACTTTTGAATTCTTTTTGATGATTCACCACTTCCAAAATGATAAAAATTACCAGAATTGTCAAACTTTGCATCAAGAGGATTATCAAGCTGTCCATCTGCTAGTCCTGACGTTCCAACATCAGAAACAAAATTACAATTGGAATCATATTTCTTATTATAATTCCAATTAAGAAGATAAAAATTCCCTGCATTATCCGGTACAATCACATTACCAGCAGATACACTAGTGCTGCAACTCAGATTTCCTGATGAGGTGTATTTCCTCACATTGTTTTGATCTAAAATATACACGTATCCGGAATTATCAATTTCAATATCTCTGATGTTTTGAAATGTAGAAGAATTGGCTGAATGTGGCCATGCGTTATCATAGTAATCAACGCAATTGTAATATGTACATTGTATTGGCACTCCTGCGTCAATCTTCACTAGAAGATTATTAGTGTCATGCATTCCTGCAAGATACACATTACCAGAACTATCAACAGCAACCTTACTGGTTGAGCCACTAGAAGAGCCGTTAGGATCTGACGTGATTATATCAATGAAATTTCCTGATGAATCAAATTTGTAGACCATGCCCCAGTATGATGACAATACATAGATGTTGTTTGAACCGTCAATAGAAATATCCGCTGGGTTGTATAGTGGCATACCAGAGACAGTATTATCACCAAACCAGAAAGAAAAATTTCCTGATGAATCAAAAACTTGTACTCTTTCATCACCATCAGGTACGTAGATGAGACCATTACTTGCTATTTCAAATCCGCTAACTGGACTGAGAAACTGACCAAGCTGAGAACCATAACTTCCAAAACTAAAGATGAATGGATCATTCTGTGCTTCCGCCTCCGGAAGCGGATCCATAAACGGAATCCCTGGCGGAACGAACAGCATGCTGACTAGGAAAATTCCGAAAAATACTGTGAATTTATTTTTTAACGTAACTGTTTACTAACGTTAAATTAAATTTAAGTTTGATCAAAGTACTAGTTTCTAGGTACGCTTGGCCACTATCCCAGCCGTCTTTCATTACTTCTTAGATAGTAATCCTAGAGACCTTATTCCCATTGTTGCAGCAAGCAATCCAATCGAAAATAGGACTATCGTTCCAGCAGGAGTAATGTCAAATATGTATGAAATTAAAATTCCCGTAAGAACTGAAAACACAGAAAAGCTTATTGAAATTATTGCAGTTTGTCTGAAGCCCCTGCCGTACATAATTGCTGTAACATTTGGAATGACAAATAATGCCGAAATTAGCAGCACTCCGACAAGCTGAATTGACGTAACAACAGTAAGCCCAGCCATGAATATGATCAAATAATTGATTTTTTCTACCGGAATTCCGCTAACTTTAGCCTGCTCCTCATTAAATGTAGAATAGAGGATTTGCCTATACAATAACAAAATTACAATTAAGATGGCTCCAGTTAAGGCTAGGATTAGAACCGTGTCATTTACGCTAACAAGAAGAATGCTTCCAAATAGAAAACTAAAGATATCAATTGAAAATCCTCCTGAAAAACTGATAATTACAAGACCTGCAGCTATTCCCGCAGACAAAAGCACAGCAATTGAGGCATCGCCGGATATGTTGTATTTGTCTTTAATTTTTGTAATAATTAATGCACTAAGTATTGATACAGCATATGCTGTCCATAACGGATAGACTCCGGCAAATAGACCCAATGCAATTCCGCCAAATGATGAATGTGCAAGAGCATCACCAAATAAAGAATAGCGTCTTAAAACTAGAAACAGACCTATAACAGAGCACAAAATTGCTATCGCAACTCCAGCAATCAGTGCCCTATGCATGAAGCCATAGGTTAGAATCTCAAAAGACATGATTAATGATGATGCATATGTTCCTGCATTGATGCCTCAGAATATTGCTTAACAAGCTCATCGTCAGAAAAGAACTTTTCAGATTCTCCGTGGAAAAATAACGTTCGGTTCAAGCATGCGACATGATTTGCTAATCGATTTACCGCATCCAAATCGTGAGAAGACCAGATAATCGTGATTCCGTGCTTGGAGTTTAATTCCCGTAGAATGCTGAAGAACAGTTCTATGCTTTGTTGATCAACTCCTGTAACAGGCTCATCTAAAATCAAAATTTTTGGATTATTTACCAAGGCTTTTGCAATAAATACACGTTGTAATTGTCCACCAGATAATTCGCCTATTCTTCTGTTGCGAAGTTCATGTATCCATAATTGCTGTAATATTTCATCTATTTTATTTTCATCAGATTCAGTTCTCAATCCCATTCTTACAACATCACTGACTGTTGCAGGAAAGTTTTTTTCAAACTCCGGCTTTTGTGGGACATACCCAATTTCCTTATGATATTTTTTTGATTGTCTAATATCCTGACCAAAAAATTTGATCGTTCCAGAGTATGCTGTATTTAGACCTAGCATCGCATCAAATAGGGTGGATTTTCCTGCGCCATTAGGCCCAATTATGCCTAAAAAATCACCTTCCTTGACTACAAAACTTACATCGTCTAGCGCCTTTACGTCTGGATATTTGACTGTAAGATTTGATATTTCTACAGCATTCAACAGAGTGCCTCTCTCAGATTCTCAAGATTTTGAGTCATTTTAGAGACATAATCTTCTTCATCTGAGACAACTTCTAGGGGAGATAAAACGAGTACTTTTCCACCAATTTCATCTGCAATAACTTGGGATGTTTTTGTGGAGGTGCTCTCTTCAGCAAAAATTACTTTGATGTTTAATTTTTTTGCAGTAGAAATAATTTTTTCTAAAGTCTTTGGGGTGACATCGCCATGCGGATCAGTTGAGGTAACAATTGTATGCTGAGTTAAACCATACTCTTCCGCAAAGTAGGAAAATGCATTATGGAAAGTTATGAAATCAGTTCTACATCCAGATAAATCAGTTCTAATTTTTGAGTCAAGTGAATCTAATTCTTTAATGTACATTTCAGCGTTAGATTGGTAATAATTTTTGTTCGCAGGATCAGAATTTGATAAGGCATTTGCGATGTTTTTAGCCTGTAATTGTGCATATACAGGGTTTAGCCAAATGTGTGGATCCTGACCACCATGATCATGTCCATCATGTTCATCTTCTTTTTCATGTCCATCATGTACGTCTTCGCCAGAAACTAGATGGTGAATTTCCTCTAGTCCATGTGAACCTTCTATGTGTCCATCTTCAATTTCATGTAGTAAATTTTCAATATCTTCAATTGCCCCTGTTCCATGACCATGCCCATCACCCTCATGCTCATGAAGTATCTCTTCTATAGCCTCAATTGATTGTGATTCGGCAATGTGCCCATGTTCAAATTCTTCAATTACATCTGCAATCTCTTCGTAAAATTCTTCTGTGTGAGCGTCATCATGTTTTTCATTTTCATGCTCATCATCATGTTCAATTGAGATTCCATTGCTTGTATCAACAATAACTCCTTGAAGATTTGATAATTCTAAAGAATCAACCCAGGTTTCATAACCTAGGCCATTGATAATTATCATATCAGATTTTTCTAATTTTTCTGTGTCTCTAATAGTAGGCTCCCAATCATGGGGATTGATTCCCATTGGTACTAGTAGAGTTGAATTAATTTTCTCTTTTCCTATGTTTTGTGAAAATTCGTGAAGAAAACTAGCAGAGGTGACTAGTTGTAATTTTGAATCATCAGCGGTAGAAGTCTCAAAATTGAAATTAGTTTGGGATACTGCAAACGAAGCTATTGTAATTACAACCGCAATTGCAATTATTGCAACTTTAGTCTGAGTATTCATAAAAAAAATCCATGCCTAATTATTAATAAATGTATAAAAAGTTAATAACATTTAGTTAAAATTTTTATATTTCTTAATAACAATCTATTCATGCCAATTGTCTCAATTTCACTAACTGCGGAAATTCTCAAGGAAATTGACAACCTCCAAAAGTCGATGGGATTCTCCGGAAGGTCAGATGCGATAAGAGCTGGCATCAGAAGTTTTGTGGCGGAAGAAAAACAGAACCAAAACCTCTCTGGAAACGTCAATGCAATTTTGCTTGTTGTTCACAACGACGAATATGATGACCAGGTCAATGGAATAAAACACAGCTTTGAGGATTTGATCACAACTCACATGCACAGCAAGATAGAGGGAGAAAAATGCATGGAGTTGTTTATGCTAAAAGGCGACGCGGATT
>CACIXQ010000021.1 GCA_902590655.1 uncultured marine group I thaumarchaeote | reverse complement strand
ATATCATCAGGAACAGTTTTTAATATAAAATCAATCATTGAAACATTTTTTGGCAATGTATCAGTATTTTGTCGTATTGAGTAAACAGTAATTGCACTTGCTATATGTGCAATGGCCATTTCTTTATTATTCAACATAACGGTTTTTTATTCTAATAGTAATTAAATGAAAAATTTTTAATAATTAATAAATAATATGGCTACAAAATGGAACACAATTTATAGTGGTTAAGTATCGAACCAATATTGCAAATTTCAACTCAGGCAACTACTATAAAAGACGATGAAAGAAAGCAAATTTACTTCCAGATTCTATCTGACCAGTTTTGTATGGGAATAATTTCATCAATTATCGATAAACCTAAAACTGCTGTCGAAATTGCTAAAACTACAACTATTCCTATAAGTACTGTTTATAGAAGATTGCAATTTCTTCAAGAGCATAAAATGCTGAAAACTTCTGGTGGATTAAATAAGGACGGCAAATATTTTGTGTATCAGAGTAAGTTAAAAACAATCTCAACATTTTTTGATGGTTCAGATACATGGGTTTCAGTTACACCAAACCTTAATTTCACAATTAACTAATAATTACTAAAAAAACCATAATAAATACTCAAATTCTAAAAGAGAAACAATGGTAGAAACTGAACTAGGTAGTTGGCGTAGGACTCATTATTCAAAACAGTTAGACGCATCTATGGAGGGATCAGATGTAACTGTAATGGGTTGGATTTCAAGTATACGCGGCCATGGAAACATTACATTTCTAACTCTTGTTGATAAGATAGGATCGATCCAGGTTGTTGCAAAAAAAGGAGAAAGTCCAGACGAACTAATCCAAAGTGTATCTAAACTGAAGGAGCATTCTTCTATAGGATTAATTGGAACAGTGAAAACGTCTGAAAAGGCTCCAAACGGGATTGAAATATCACCAAAAGATCTTAAAGTATTTTCATCTGTTGGAAAGATTCCACCATTTGACCCACATGCAAAAACTGTAAAAAATATTGATACACGACTTGAGATTAGAGCAGTTGATTTACGGCGACGTACACTACAACAAGTTTTCAACGCACGAAGCAGTATACTCAAATCAATTCGTCAGTATTTTTATGATCATGATTTTACTGAAATTAATACGCCAAAAATGATCGCTACAGCTACAGAAGGTGGCGCTGCATTGTTTCCAATATTTTATTATAACAAAGAGGCATTCCTTGCTCAAAGTCCGCAATTGTATAAAGAACAATTAACGATGAGTTTTGAGAAAGTTTTTGAGATCGCACCAATCTTTCGTGCTGAGCCATCCAGAACAAATAGACATTTGTCAGAAGCAATATCAATCGATTTTGAAGAGGCATATGTTGATTATAACGACGTAATGAAAAGAATTGAGGAGATAATAAAACAGGTAATTTCATCTTTAGAAGAATTTACCAAAGAAAACAGTGATGTTGAATTTAATATCCCAAAAATCACTGATACAATCCCACAATACTCATACTCTGATTTGTTAGAAAAAATCCAAGCTACAGGGGCTAAGAGTCAATGGGGTGACGATTTGTATCCAGCACAATTAAACAAAATTGGTATAACTGGTTTTTACTTTATCAAAGATTGGCCTGTTGGTCCCAAACCATTTTACGTGAAAGTAAGTAAGGACAACCCTAAGATTTCTGAATCATTTGATTTAATGTATGGTGATTTAGAGCTTTCATCTGGTAGTACTAGAATTGCACAAAAATCTGAGCTTGAAGATAGAATGAAAAATAAGGGTATGAAGGTTGATACATTCGGTTATCATTTGGGAGTTTTTGATTATGGTGTTCCACCACATGCTGGTTGTGGAATTGGTCTTGAAAGATTAATGATGGCACTTACTGGTATTGAAAACATTCGTGATACAACATTTTATCCTAGGGATGTTGATAGATTAACACCATAGGTGAAAGATTTGGTTAGTGAAGAAGAGATTTCTAATGTTGCAAAATTAATGAAGATTGATCTTGAGGATCATAGCAGTCATATCAAAAGAGTGCAAAAAATGCTTGAATATTTTGATATTCTAGACAGGGCAAATGTCGAGTCTGAGGAAATCACTGTTCAAGAAACTGACTTAGACAAACTAAGGGACGACAAATATGTTCCATACGATAAAGACTTGCTAAAATTTCTAAAGAGCTATCAAGAGAAGTATGTAAAGGCTCCAAAGTTGAATTAAGTTGGATTTAGGAATTAGTGCATTAAATTATGTAAGTGGAATAAAAAATAATGAATTTACCGTTGAAGAATTCATTTCTAAATCTTTAGAACGTATTAATGAAGTTGATAAAAATCTTCATGCATTTTTGCAAATAAATGACGTTGCAATAAAAAATGCAAAGGAAATTGATGCTAAAATAAAATCTAATCAAGATGTTGGAAAATGTTATGGAATGCCAATTTCTGTTAAGGATAATATTTGTATTAGTGGTTCAAAGACAACTTGTGCATCAAAAGTTCTAGAAAATTTTATTGCACCTCATACATCTACTGTTGTTTCTAAATTATCTTCTGAAGATGCAATAATGATTGGGAAAACAAATCTTGATGAATTTGCAATGGGTCTTAGCACAGAATTTAGTGCATATGGACCAAGCAAGAACCCTTGGAATACTGATTGTGTTCCAGGTGGTTCTTCTGGTGGAAGTGGAGTATCTGTTGCAGCAAATGAATGTATTGCATCACTTGGTTCAGATACTGGCGGCTCCATTCGAAACCCAGCAAGTTTTTGTTCAATAGTAGGATTGAAACCAACATATGGATTGGTAAGTCGTTATGGACTTGTATCATATGCTAACAGTATTGAACAAATAGGACCAATGACAAAAACTGTGAAGGATTCTGCATTCTTGTTAAACATAATTTCTGGCATTGATCCCAATGATAATACTACACTTGATAACAAAGATCAAGATTATTTATCTAATATTGATGAAGGAGTAAGCGGAAAAAAGATTGGAGTAGTAACAGAAATGACTAATCCTGATGGATTAAGTACTGATGTACTAAACGCAACTAATGACGCAATTAAGACATTTGAAAAGTTGGGTGCTAATTGTGAACATGTATCATTACAAATGGTTCCATATACTGTCGCTGCATATTATACTATAACATCAACAGAAGCAGGAAGCAACCTAGCCAGATATGATAATGTAAGATATGGATATGAAATGGATTCATCAGGATTTGAATTTAATTCATACATATCACAGGCAAGAAGCAAGTTTGGTCCTGAAGTTATAAGAAGAATGATCTTGGGAGGATTTGTACCATCTGCTGGACACGCTGGGAAATATTTTCTAAAGGCACTAAAAGTTAAATCAAAACTGATTACTGAAATAAAACATGTATTTGAAAAATTTGATTTTCTAATTTCTCCGACAGTTCCTATACAGCCATTCAAATTTGGTGAAAAAATTAACGATCCAGTATCATTTATGATGGTTGATATGAACACTGTAACTGCTAACTTAACTGGAATTCCAGCAATATCAGTACCATACAAAATTACAAACGGATTACCTATAGGAATTCAAATAATGGCAAATCATCTAGAAGAGAATTCATTACTACAAGCTGCATATGCATTAGAAAAAACTGTAGATTTACCTGAGGTGTCAATTTAATGACAAAAATTGGTCTTGAGATACATTGTCAATTGACAAAACTTGAAAGTAAATTGTTTTGTTCATGCAGGGCCGATTATCGGGAATTTCAGCCTAACACAAACATCTGTCCTGTTTGTATGGGAATTCCAGGTTCATTACCACTACTGAACAAGAGTGCAGTTGAAAAAGCAACGTTAATTGCAATGGCACTTGACTGCAACACTCCTAGTAAGATTGCATTTTTTAGGAAAAATTATTTTTATCCTGATTTACCAAAAAACTTTCAAATCACTCAACTAAACGCATATGGAAACACAAGCATTGGATGGGAGGGCAAAATCTCAGTGGGAGATGCAAAGATAAGAATTAGAAGAATACAATTAGAAGAAGATCCTGGACGAATAATTTACGAGGGAGCAACTGAAAAAACTAAACTCACATTAGTTGATTACAATAGGGCTGGAACACCATTAGTTGAAATTGTAACAGAGCCAGATTTTGAAAACCCACATCAAGTCAGAGAATTTTTGATTATACTATCAGATTTGCTTGAAAATTTGAATGTATCAGATCCTGGTCTAGAAGGCGCAATGCGTGCAGATGCTAACGTATCAATAGAGGGCGGTTCAAAAGTTGAAATAAAGAATATTGGTTCATTTCATGATTTAGAAAAAGCAGTTCATTTTGAAATAACAAGACAAGAAAGTCTTGCAGAAAGAGAAATTGAGATTGTTCAAGAAACAAGACACTGGGACGACGGTAGAAAAATAACTGTTTCAGCAAGAACAAAAGAGGAAGAAGCAGAATATCGATATCATCTTGAGGCTGATATACCATGGATTAGAATTAACGATGATACAAAAAATCAGTTACAAGTACATATGCCTGAAAGCATCAGTTCAAAAAAGGAACGATATGTTTCAAAATATGGCATCACACCACAGGTTGCAGGTATATTATCTTCGGATAGATATTTTTCTGAACTTTTTGAGAATGCAAAAAACGAGACAAATGCGAAAGATGTTGCAAACATGATAACTACAGACATTATGGGATTGCTTGATACACGTGAAAAACGTGATTCATCAAAACTAAATGCTGAACATCTTTCTGCTTTAATTGAATCTATCAAGTCAAGTAAAATAACTAGAACATCTGCAAAACTTGCATTAGATGAAATTATAAAAAATGGTAAGCCACTACAGCAAATAATTGATAGTCTTGATTTAGGGCATGTTTCGGATGAAGGAGAATTAACTAATGTTATTACACAAATATTAAAGGAAGAAGCAAAAGCGGTGGAAGATGCAAAGCAAAACCCAGAAATTGTTAACTTTTTGGTAGGAAAAGTCATGCAAAAAACACAAGGTAAGGCAGATCCGGAATTAACTCTAACATTATTGAAAAAAAGTCTTGCTATTGGTTAAAAAAAGAATCTTAGTTTTAGGTGGTGGATTTGCAGGCGTTGACTGCACCAGAAAATTGGAACATTATTTTCAATCTAACTACGATGTTGAAATAACACTAGTAAGTGATGATAATTTCTTACTTTTTACACCAATGTTACCACAAGTAGCATCTGGAACAATCATGCCAAGACATATTGTAATGCCACTCAGATCATTGTGTGAAAAGGCACGAATATACGAATCTGCTGTTAGGGATATTGATCCTATAGGAAAACATGTTACCCTGGAGGGTACCCCAGAAAAAAGAGGTGTGCGTATACATTACGATTATTTGATTATTGCATTAGGCAGTGAAACAAATTTTTTTGGGTTAAAAAATGTTGAAAAACACTCCTTTACCATGAAGACATTAGCTGATGCATTATCATTAAGGAATAGAATAATTGACATGCTCGAACAAGCAGAAAATGAAATCAATGAGGAAATTAAACAACGTTTACTAACTTTTGTAGTAGTCGGCGGTGGATTTGCTGGAATAGAAACAGCGGGAGAAATCAATGATTTTTTGCATGACGCATTAAATTATTATCATAATATCAAAACCGATGACATTAATGTAGTAATCATTGAGGCAACATCTGGCATATTACCAGGATTTAATAAAAAATTAATTGAATACGCTCATAATAAATTAAAAAAAAATGGAGTAAAAATATTACTTGATACTGTTGTTTCTGATTTTGACGGAGGAAATGTAACTATTAATAAATCAACAAACACTACTTCAATGAAATCAGAAACAATAATTTCATCACATACACTTGTTTGGGCAGCTGGCATAACACCTGTAGAAATTATTAAAAATTCTGTATTCAAAACAAAAAAGGGTCAAATAATTACTAACGAATTTCTTGAAGTAGAAAATTTTTCAGGGATATTTGCGATTGGTGATTGTTCACGCTTTAGTGATACAATCAATAAAAACTATCCACCAACTGCACAATTAGCAGAAGCCCATGCAAAACTTGCAGCATATAATATTAAACAAATGATTAATGGAAATGATAAAAAGAAATTTGAATATAATTGGAAGGGTCAAAGTGCAATTATTGGAAAGCGTTCAGGAATAGCTGATGTAATGGGTGGAAAAATAACTGGTTTTTTAGCTTGGTTGATATGGATAAATTATTATCTATCAAAAATGCCAAATTTTGAAAAAAGATTAAGAGTTTGGTTAGATTGGAATATTGATTTGTTTTTCAGACGAGATATTTCTCGATATGGTTTCAAGAGAAATATCTTAAAAGAGTATCAAGAATTAGATGAAGTTGATGACGTATGGTAACATGTTATAGTTTTTCAATTAATTTCAAAATACTGAAAGCAATTTTTTCAAATTGAGTTTTTCTTTCCATTGATACCATCATAATATCATTTTTCATAGGGAAACTCATCACAATGAGTTTTTCTCTTAATGACATGGAGAATCTTACTTTACCAAGGTCATCATCAAACTCACTTCTCATTTTAACTCGTAGAGCAAGTTCCATGTAGAGCATTTCATCTCTCTTTCTATCTCCAAGTCGTGTTTTACTTTCTACCATGCCACCAGCAATTAATCTGCCCCTAGAGTTGATAACTCCTGCAAATCTGACCTTCGAATCTATTTTTTGGGTTGATGCACATAGTTTATCATAGTCCATAATTAGCTAATTCATGCGATCTATTTATTGCGATCTATTTCTAAATAACTGAATGGAAACTGGGGCTAATACTGATTATTATAAAAAAACAGCAATGTTTTGGTCTGATATGATAGCAATGATGTCATCCAAACCTACAACACTTTCTGCCGTTGGACCATTACGAAATCTATCATCTAACTTAAAGAAAATAACAAACGAGCTAACTGAAGCAAACAAGGAGATTGTTGAATTTAATAATTTTTTGATTGAATATTATAAGCAACTTGCTGACACATGGACTGGAGCTCAAAAAGAAGTATCCTCAAAGGTAACTAAGGTACCACAAAATGAGGAAGGTGCGGAAGCATACAAGAGAGTGTGGATTGATATTTTTGAGAATAATTTTACAGGATTATTTGATTCTAAAAAATTTTCTGAAAATTATAATAAACTTGTTTCAACAGAACTTGATCTCCTGAAAAGATGGAACACGATTACAGATGTGATGTTAAAGTCTGCTAACTTACCAACCAAGCAAGAGATAGAAGAAATTTATGAAGAGCTTCACAATCTGAAAATCCGAATTACAAAATTAGAATCATCTAAAAAGAAAGATTGAAAAAATGTCAGAAAAAAGATTTGATCCAAAACTTATTGGTGAGTTTCTAAATTTTAGTCGACACCTAGCGGAAGCACCTATGAAAGTTTCTGTGCCACATGAAGTTGAGATTGGTTCAACACAGTTTGATGTAGTATACAAGGAGGATAAAATGCGAATGTTACATTTTAAACCACTTACAGAAAAACAAGTTAGAACACCATTACTTATTTCATATGCAATTATCAATCGATATCATATTTTTGATATTGACCCAAAGAAAAGCTGGGTAAAAAATTTGCTTGAACAGGGTTTTGATCTTTATTTGATTGATTGGGGAACACCATCAAAAATTGATAAATTTTTAGGATTTGATGAATATGTAAATCGTTATTTGGATAATTGTGTAGATTTTATTCGTAATGAATCTGGTGTGGAGAAAGTATCAATTCAAGGATATTGTACAGGAGGAACATTAGCTACTGTATATGCAGCACTCCATCCAGAAAAAGTCAAAAATTTAATTGTAACTGCCCCAGTGATTGATGGCTGGAAGGATACAACAGTTGTTAGTAATATAGCAAAGTACTTTGATGCAGATAAATTAGTAGATACAATAGGAAATATGCCACCAGAATTTATTTACTATTGCTTTTCAATTCTAAAACCGTTTGAACAGGGAGTTGAAAAATACATAAAATTTCTGAATAATGTTGATAATGAAAAATTTGTTGATAGCTTCTTAAAAATTGAAAAATGGTTGGATGAGACACCTCCTATACCAGGCGAACTTTTTAGACAATGGATAAAAGGAATTTATCAAGATAATCTATTGATACAGAATAAAATGTATGTTGGAAATAAGCATGTATCATTAGATAATTTAGATATGCCTGTTTTTACCCAGGTTGCTGTAGGAGACCATTTGGTTTCCCCTGAATGTAGTATGCCTTTACATTATGCTATTTCAAGCACTGATAAGATTCTGAAATTGTATCCTACTGGGCATGTTGGAATGATTGCTAGCTCATTTAGTCAAAAAACAGTCTTGCCTGAGCTTGGCCAATGGCTCAAAGAAAGGTCATAAATAAAAAAAGTAATCATTCACACTAGTATCTTGGTGTGAATGCGGTTATCCAAGATTGCATAACACTTTTGTTAAGATCAGCAAAAGCCTTTGCATTCTCATTGAAGGTCTTGATATTCTGACGTGTAGCATCGATTGTTGCTAATGCCATCTTGTTTTGAACATCTTGTACCTTGCCTATCTGTTCATTTGATTTCTTTACAGCGCTTTCTGTTGCCTCTGGAAGAGCAGTATTGATTCCTGTCTTGTTTGCATATTCTCTTTGCAAAGCAATTGTTGAATCGATAATGTTCTGAAATGCTTCAGTGTATTCTTGCTGTAAGCTTGTAACAGATGTTTGGTAGTTTGGGAATGATTTCTCAGCAGATTTAACCTGTTCTTGGACGGTATCTTCTACAGTTGCGAAAACATCATTCTTGACTGATTCATTACTCATGATGTGCTTTAATTGGCTGTCTTATATATATGTAGTGGTAATAAAAACCATCTATTACCATACATAACCAATTTAGTTATTCTTGGGGTTAACCGGGATTACAATGACCTGGACTAAATCGCCTTCCTCAACACTAAGAGCCTGCCTCTCTGCCTCAGGGATTGAGATTCTTCCATTACTACCAACACTAGTCTTGAAAGCACCCCATGAGAGAAAGTTTGGCATCATATTTTGCAGATTGAATGGATTTTGCATATTTGCCTGAAATGGATTCACATTGTTAGTGAAATCAGACTGCATTTTTGATGCATTATCTAGCCATTGCTTGAATAACTCAGCTGGATCGTATGGGTTTTTCTTTCCTTCCATTACCATTAATAGGCTAATTACCATATAAAATGATCGCTAATTAAGAAAATCTGACACAATTTCAAAGAACGAATCTGGTTTTTCAACATATGGTGTATGCCCACATCCTTCCATTTTGTAAAATCGGCAATCATTGATTCCTGAAACAAATGATTGAGCATATTTGATGGGAATTACTGGATCCTCTTCGCCCCAAATAATCAATGTAGGAATTTTGATTAATTGTAATTTTTCAGTTATTTTCGTAGAATTACTTAATCCAAGAAGTGTTGACATAAAGGCCATTTTTGCATTTGGTAATTGCATTCTTTCTATGAATCCAGAGATAATTTTATCATCTATATTTTTAGTACCAGACATAGTTTGGAAAGCACTAGTTGCAGAATCAGCATCTGGGTAGAGTGCAGCTGAAATGTATTCATTCAATGCAGGAGTTGAATGTTTCATAATACCAGATGGTGAAACAAGGACTAGTTTTTTCACATTTACATCATAATTTACGACAGATTCAGCAGCAATTTGACCCCCAAGGGATGACCCAATAATATTCATCTTTTTAATCCCAATTTTATTCACAAATTTTGATACAAATTCTGCAAAGTAGTCTGTTGTATAATCAACCATCGGTTTATCGCTGTACCCAAACCCAATAAGGTCTGGAACAATAACTCTGAATTTTTTGGCAAAAAGTGGTATTACACTTTCCCATCTTTCTGCTGAAGCACCCAAACCATGAAGCAAAAGAAGTGTTTCTTTTGAGGCTCCAACCTCGAAATAGCGTATTTTACTACTATCGATTTCCGTGGTTTTTACAACCATATTAGCTGGCTGAAGTAGATAGGATATAAGATTTTACGGGTTAATAATTAATGATTACCACTAGCAATTTTTTGAATACAAGTTATTAGGCATATTATACCAGTCTATGCATGAATATGGTATTCCTTTACCTGGCATCAGGCGTTGTTGCAGGAGTATTAGGAGGTATTTTTCTTGTATCTTTCTTCTATAATCCTGAAAGGCTATTTATGGTACCTTAATTTCTGATTTAAATTATAATGCCTTAGCAACCATTGGCAAAAATGCACCAGCATCAGATACAATTCCCAATGCTTGCCAAGTACCACGATCCATCAATTTTGTTACTGTTGGCTGGTTTATGTCAACAACTATCACCTTAACATTGGCAGGAAGCATATTTCCTGTTGCAATTGAGTGCAACATAGTTGCTACCATTATGACCATCGACGCACCCTTCAGTATTTCTTTATATTTTTTTTGGGCCAATGCAACATCAACTATTACATCAGGTAATGGTCCATCATCACGTAAAGATCCTGCTAAAACAAATGGCACTTTCTTTTTTACGCATTCATACATTATTCCCCTTGTGAGTTTTTTTGATTTCACCATTTTTTTAATTGATCCAGCTTTAAAGACAGCATTAATTGCTTCCATGTGATTTCGATGACCTCTCATAGCAAGTGTTCCATCACGAACATTCATTCCAAGTGATGTACCTAATGTTGCATATTCAATATCGTGTACTGCAAGTGCATTTCCAGCTAGAACAGCATCAATGTATCCACGACGGATAAGATATGAAACTGATTCAGCTGCACCAGTGTGAACAATTGCAGGGCCACCAACAAGGACAATTTTACCACCATTCTTTTTGGTACGACGTATATCCTCTGCAACTTTTTTAGCTATATGTTGTGTTGGTCTTTCACTAGAACTTCCACTTCCCATAAACTCAAATACATTCATTCCTTCTCGAGGCCTTTCTGGAGGGATAACTTTAACACCATTTTCTCCAACGACAATTTTGTCACCCTTCTTTACTTGTCTAATAGGAATACACAAAGCATGTTTTCCTTTAACTACAATGCATTTATCCATCATCATGTTGTTAACATCAATCCATTTGTTGTTGAGATAAATTTGTGTTGGATTATTTGTTGTACTGTAAAAATTATCAGGCATTACCATATTTTTTGTTGTTGTCTTTAACATTACATGCTTTTGTGTTTTTGATGTAGCACCCTGACGATAGACATAGTTTAAAATCGTATCTAGATTTTTTTTGGTCTTTCCAGTTACAAGTAATTTTGCATAACTTTCATCTTTTTTCTTTTTTCCTACCTGAATATCTAAAACTTCAAATGCTCCACCATGGTCCATGATACCATCAAAAACTTTAGTGAGGATCAGTGAATCTATAAGATGTCCACTTAGTTCTATTTCGGATGAAAATTTCTTCATATCATTACCTCGATTATTGGTAAGTAAAACATTACGACAATATAATTTGATTATCTACTATACTGGGAGGCTAACTTCACCGTGATATTCCTGAATATTATCTGATTTTAGCATGTTTATTATGTTAGATTTTTCTTCATCAGATAATCCCTGTGCAATAGTTTTTGCAATACCATTCTTGTCACATAAAACAAGGATATATCCACCATCATCTGTTACAACAAATCCTGCTGCACCATTAACAACAGCATAAAGATTTTCCTCCCCAACAGGTTCCCAAACATTTGTTTTATTATCTTTTAATGCTAATGCGGGCATTGCTTTACCATTCGCAAATTTATTTAGATATTCTCTTGCTTCACCAACACGCTTCTGACCAACTTTTAACGCCATAAAATATTGCATACTAATTCACATCATTTGTATTTTTTATTCTTCGATTTATTCCTAGGATGTTTATTACTCTTTTTTTTCTTTGGATTGGAATAATAATCTGCCGCTGCAGCTTTTGGACTTAAAACTTCCATTATTTGTTTTTTAACACCGTTAGATTTCTTTTTTTGCTTGTCATCCTTTTTCCCATGTAAATTAAAAAAACCCATGACGATGAATTGTATTTAGATGATAAATATCATTCTATAATATTAGAAAGAATATCACGTAAGTTTTTATTTTTAATTCCCATTTTTGCTGTATCATAAAATGTTACTAGTTTTTCCTTTGATATCCCACTTTCTTGATAAAATTTTGCCTGAAACGCCATTTCCAATTTATCAATATCATGTAATAAGCTGGACTCTTTTGAAGAATTATTTTGATATTCATCCCATATTTTGAAATATGATTTTCTTATTTCACTTGGAAGATTCATTAAGATTTTTTTCATAGCATGATTTTCTTTGGTGATCTTATCATCATTTTTCATACTACCAGGAGTTATATCACCAATTATTGATTCAGCTAAATCATGTAATAGTGCCATTTTGATAATTTTTTCAGTGTTTAATCCCTCCAAATCAGCAAAAATCATTGACATAACTGAGACAGAATAACTATGGTCCGCTACCGATTCTGGGTAATTAATTTGAAGATTTTCTTTCCATCCCTCTCTATGGATAGTTTTTAACATCAAAATTTTTTGGAAAAAATTTTCTATCATTTAGTTATACTCATATTATTTTAAAAAGACAGGCTTAAATTCCTAACAATTTGAATTGCGGATATGCCAGGGTAGCTCAGCCTGGGAGAGCACTCGGCTGAAGACCGAGCTGTCGCGCGTTCAAGTCCCGCCCCTGGCATTACAATATTAAAAACATAACAATAAAATTTTAATAGAAGATATTCCACTGATTTCTGAATTTCTATGAAATCTAAAAAAACCAAAACTGTGAAATCAAAAGCAAAAAAGAGTGGTAAAAAACCAGCTGGAAAACGAAGAAAAAAATCATCTGATTTTGATGATTCTGGAATAGTTGTTATCGATGATGATTTGCATGTTGATACTGAGAAGGAATTGGAAGAGCGTAAGGCGTATCTAGAAGAGGCACGCTCACAGGAAGCTAGCGAATAGACTAAAGTTTTATTTCATTTCTGTGTAGTGGATATTATGCGTGCATTATGTTTGATTACAATTAAACCAGGAACCATCGATAAGGTAGTGAATTTATTATCAAAAAAACGTAAGATAGCGAAGGAAGTATTACCAGTTACTGGCAGGGCAGATATCTGTGTTCTTATGAATGGTTCAATTAATCATATTAATGCAGCAGTTATGGATTTTAATAAGATCGGAAATATAGTTAATACTGAAACCTTGATGGAGATGGAGGTTGATTTAGGATGGTAAAGGCAATTGTATTAGTAAAATCACCCAAGAAGCTCATTGCTGCTAGACTGAAGCAGATTAATTTTGTTTATGAATCATTTCCAGTTAGTGGGCAGTTTGATGCTGTTGCTATAATTAAGGTGAAAAACCTGTCTGAAATTAAGGACATCACAACTGACATTCAAAAAATAAATGGTGTAGAAAGAACTGAAACAATGGTTGAGGTACAATAATAAAGAATTTACAGTAGGAGGTTGTTAGATAATCGATGAATGTTAAAAGAGTTGGGAATGTTATATTGGCTGTTAAGGATCTAACTAAATCAGTTGAATTTTATAATAAAATCCTAGGAATGCCAATAAAGCGTACTAGGGATAATTGGGTTGATCTTGGTCAAAGTGGTGCATTACTTAGTCTTCATCCTGCAAATGAATCATCACCACATACAAGCACATCTGTAGATAATGGAATTTTGATTGGTCTTCTAGT
>CACIXQ010000020.1 GCA_902590655.1 uncultured marine group I thaumarchaeote | reverse complement strand
AATAGTTCTAGAAGAGTGTGGGAAAAAAGGAATCAAGGGAGCAATTGTAATCACTGCTGGATTCAAGGAAGTAGATGATGAAGGGAAAAAACTTGAACAAAAACTAAAAGACATTGCTACCAAACATGATATCAAAGTAATAGGTCCTAACTGCCTTGGTGTAATGAATCTAGAACCACAAACTATGATGAACTCAACTTTTCTAAAAATAACACCAAAGTCTGGTCAAATTGCTTTGGTCTCACAAAGTGGTGCAATTTGTGCTGCACTTGTAGAAGATGCAAGTGCACAAGGAATCGGATTTTCCGCTGTTGTAAGTATGGGAAACAAAGCGGATATGACAGAGATTGATGTGTTGAAAATGCTAGCAGACCACGAACAAACCAAAGTAATAGTCATGTATTTAGAAGATATGGGAGACGGCCAAGAATTTCTTAAAGTTTGTAAACAAATTACAAAAACTAATGCAATTAAAAAACCAGTTCTAGTTCTTAAATCTGGTAGAAGTCCCGAGGGTGCTAAGGCAGCAATGTCCCATACTGGTGCGTTGATGGGGTCGGATGAAATCTATGATGCAGTCCTCAAACAGTCAGGTGCAATTAGAGTTGATACTATGGAAGAGCTTTTCGATTATGCAACAGCATTCTCAAAACAACCACTTCCAACGGATGGTGATCTTGTTATTGTTTCAAATGCAGGAGGTCCAGCAATAATTTCAACTGACTCTTGTTCTAAACTTGGAATCAAAATGGCAAAGATTGAAGAGATTAGACCAAAAATAGATGCTGTAATTCCTCCTTGGGGAAGTTCAAGAAATCCTGTAGACATAGTTGGTGATGCTGATTTTAATAGATTTGAAAATGTTTTGAATGAGGTTCTTGCACACAAGAATGTTGGTTCTGTAATCTCAATGTGTACACCATCCGCAACATTGGATTACGACAAGCTTGCAGAAGTAATTGTAAAAATGTCAAAAAAATACAAGAAAACAATGCTTGCAAGCTTGATGGGCTTAGATGAAGGAATAACAAATAGAGAAATTCTTGCAAAAGGAGATGTACCATATTATACATATGCGGAAGGATCTATTCGTGCACTCAAAGCTATGCTTCGATTTGTTGAATGGGTAAAAACTCCGGAAGGAAATATAACAAAATTTGAAGCAGACACAGAAAAAGTGAAAAAAATATTTGATAAAGTAAAGCAAGAGGGAAGGACAAATCTACTTGAGGAGGAAGGAATTGAAATCTTGAATGCTTATGGGTTTCCACTTCCGAAAAGCATTCTCGCTAAATCAGAAGACGATGTTATCGAAGCTGCAAATAAAATTGGGTATCCTGTAGTCATGAAGATTGCATCACCGCAGATAGTTCACAAATCTGATGCTGGTGGGGTCAAAGTGAATCTTACAAATGATGAAGAAATTCGTAATTCCTTCAAAGAAATTGTTGCAAGTGCCAGAAAATATGATGACAAGGCAGAGATCAAGGGAGTTTTGATTGTTGAGATGGTAAAGGGAGGCAAAGAGATGATTATAGGCTCCAAGCTTGAACCTGGATTTGGACCGGTTATTATGCTAGGTATGGGCGGAATTTATGTTGAAATTTTGAAAGATGTGACATTCAGACTTGCACCCTTGACTGATCAGGAAGCAAATGATATGATTTCATCAATAAAAACAAAGAAATTGTTAGAAGGAGTAAGAGGGGAAAAGCCTTCTGATATTGAAAAGCTTTCTGAATGCATTCAACGATTATCACAACTTGTCACAGATTTTAAGGAAATCAAAGAGCTTGACATGAACCCAGTCTTGGTTATGGAAAAAGATCAAGGTTGTAAAATACTAGATGTAAGAATTGGTATCTAAATTAGCTAAAGCTACGAGCAAAATTATTCTAGAATTTTTATAATAGAATATAGTAATAGGCGTATGCAAAAGACGGTAAAACCTATCAGAACTGGCGAGGAATATATAGAAAGTCTGAAAAGTCGTGATCTCAAAGTTTACTTATTTGGTGAACTAGTTAAGGAACCTGTTGACCATCCAATAATACGCCCTTCAATTAATGCTGTTGCAAAAACTTACGATCTTGCTGTTGAAGAAGAGGATCTCGCCTCCGCAAAATCTTCTATCACAGGAGAACAAGTAAATCGTTTCTTGCATATTGCAGAAAGTGCACAAGATGTGGTTAAACAAAATAAGATGCAGAGAAAGTTAGGTCAACTAACTGGTACTTGTTTCCAAAGGTGTGTTGGTATGGATGCATTAAACTCACTTCATTCTACTACATTTGAAATTGATGAAAAACATGGAACAAAATATCATAAAAAATTATTAGAGTTTATCAAGATGGTTCAACATGAAAACTTGGTAATAGGTGGAGCCATGACTGATGTCAAAGGCGACAGGAGTAAAGGACCATCTGAGCAAGAAGATCCTGATCTGTTTGTACGTATTGTTGAACGCAATGACAAAGGAGTTTACATATCTGGTGCAAAAGCACACCAAACTGGTTGCATCAACTCTCATTGGATGCTTGTTATGCCAACTATGAGACTAACTGAAAATGATAAAGATTATGCAATTGTAGGAGCAATTCCGGTGGATGCCCCAGGAATAACTTACATCTATGGAAGACAATCTTGTGATACAAGAAGTATGGAGCCTGGTGATATTGATACAGGCAACTCAGAATATGGTGGACAAGAAGCAATGGTAATCTTTGATAAGGCTTTCATTCCAAACGAAATGATCTTCATGGATGGTGAATATGAATTCGCTTCCATGTTAGTTGAAAGATTTACTTGTTATCATAGAAGAAGTTATGTTTGTAAGACTGGTTTGGGTGATGTCTTAATTGGTGCTGCAGCAACCATAGCGGACTATAATGGTGTACCTAAAGTTTCTCATATTAAAGACAAATTAATTGAGATGACTCATCTCAACGAATCAATCTATGGTACAGGAATTGCATCATCATATCAATCTCAGAAAATGAAGTCTGGTGTTTGGCAAAATGACGATATGTTAGCAAACGTGTGTAAACATAACGTTACACGCTTTCCTTATCAAATAAGCAGGTTTGCTCAAGATATTGCTGGTGGATTAATGGTTACACTACCATCAGAAGCGGAACTAAGAAATCCAATAACTGGACCACTACTTGAAAAATACCTCAAGGGTAGAAAAGGTGTTGATGTTGAAAGTAGAATGAGGATTTTACGTTTAATTGAAAATATGACCATGGGTAGAAATGCTGTTGGTTATCTTACAGAATCAATGCATGGAGCAGGCTCACCACAGGCTCAACGAATCCAAATTGCACGACAAATGCAATTAGGTTACAAGAAAAAGCTTGCAAAAGATTTGGCAAAAATACAAGAGAAGGGTGAAGAAACTCTAGAAAATGCTGATTACTTCAAACGAGTTTTCAAATTAGATAATTCTAAAGAGTAATCTTACTATTTTTCTTCAAATTCTTTTTCTTTATCAGAGAAAAATTCTGGTACGTCTTCTGCCTTTTTTTCTTGGTCGGAATTCTCAGTAGATTTGTTTTCCTGTGTAATGAAATCTTTTGGTTCAACATATTCTGCATCGTTAGGTGTGTCTATTGTCTCATTAGGTTGAGATTCGCTATAATCATCAAGTACTGGTTTTGCCTCCATGTTCTTAGTTAACGCATTTTTCTTATTTTTAGAAATTTGCCTAATTACCATTATTCCTATAATCACGGCGATAATAATGTAATTGATAGGTGGCTGCAAAATTTTTGTGATAAATCCTACCTGTGGTACAACATAGACCACTTTTCCAATGTACTCCTTATCAGTGATGGGATAATCGGTTCCCACTATAGATTGTTGGTTACTGTCGCCTTTGGTACGTAATGTTTTAGGATCATCATCAACAACTGCAACTACTCGATGAACTATCACCTTATCATGATCTTTTGGTCTATCAAAAACAATGATATCTCCAATTTTGACGTCATCAAATGATATATGACCAGAAATTACAATGATATCATACATAGCTAATTCTGGATACATGCTTCCACTAGACACCACATAGAACGGATTCTGTGCACCGAAATAAGCCGTCAGACCAATCCAAATTACCGCAACACAAGCAGCTACGATAATAATGTCCTTGATTATACCTTTCATTGAGCCCAAAGTTACGTTGTGTCCTCTGTGATGATTAGATAAATCTTGCTTCTAAATTTTGGTTCCACAACTCTCACAGAATTTTGAATCTGGTTTGTTATCAAAATTACAGCTCGGACATCTTAGTCCCTGTTGCGTAGGCGTACTAATTGTACCAGTAGAAGAATCTCCAAGTAAAATAATCTCACCAACTTTTTTTATCCTGTTCCAATTAATGTTGATGTCATTACCATCATTATCTGAAACTACTAAAATCACCTGACTACTAGAATCTACACCCACCTGCTTGGCTATTCCAACTTGCTTGGCATTTTCATCAAATACTGACATTCCAGAAATTGCATTAAATGTAGAATCCACAGGATTTGTTTCAGTATAATTAGTCACATTACCCTGAATCTGGGCTGATGATAGAACTTGTTTTAGCTGGTCATCCGAATTCTGTTGGATTTCACTTAGTGCTTCTTGAGCAATATTTGGTTCCGTTTCAATTGGTTTTGCATTACCTACATCACCCAATTCATCTGGTTTCCTAAATTCTCTATATTCAGCGATAGGAGAACCACAAGTAGTGCAAAGATATTGTCCACGTTCTGCAAGAATCAAATTTTCAGCTACTTCTTCGTTAGGATTTTCATATTCAATTTTTGGTCCGCCATCATATTCTTTA
The DNA here is from genome assembly GCA_902590655.1 of uncultured marine group I thaumarchaeote. GTDB lineage: Archaea > Thermoproteota > Nitrososphaeria > Nitrososphaerales > Nitrosopumilaceae > Nitrosopelagicus. Next base: position 11,367 of record CACIXQ010000020.1, on the reverse strand, counting down.
TCACATGTATTACACGTGTACTTTTTGATGCTTTCTACATCTAACCTTCCAATTGGTGCTAAAAATAGATCAGGACCACCAAGATTTCCTTTTCTTTGTTGCTCATCAGTTACTTGTGCCATGACAAATCCACCTGATCCTCGTAATTTTTTTATCCGTAAATCTTCACTCATATTTCCACTTACCCAAAATGTCATTTAAGTATATTTCATTAATTTGTGATGAAGATTAAACGAAGAGTTGTTATTTTTTATACCTAACATATTTAGGTACGATTTTTTTCCTAGTAATTGTTATGGCAATAAACCAAGTTTCGGATCCAAAATCTTGGGAAATTGATGTTGTTAATTCAGATGTACCTGTTTTTGTTGATTTCTGGGCTGAATGGTGTGGACCATGTAGAATGGTCGGACCAGTTGTTGAAGAACTATCTGGTGATTATGATGGAAAAATTAAATTTGTAAAAGTAAATGTAGATGAAGCTAATGCATTAGCATCAAAATACAATATTTTTAGTATACCAACATTAATGATATTTAACAAAGGAGAAATTGTTGCTCAGCAAGTTGGTGCTGCATCTAAAGAAACCTACAAAAATATGATTGATAAGGTACTAGAAAGCGTCTAGTCTCAGATTAGTTTCTTAATACAAACCTAAAGTAATTATAATTGTAACAAATTATTAAATTCCATGTCCCTAGGCGAAGTTGACACTCTGAACCTTTTATCAGATAAATTGAATAACTTATTTGATGAATCACAGGATTATTACGAATCTTTTCTTGATGCCAATAATTTATTCAAACAAGGAAAATTAACAGAAAAAGAGTTCTTTCAAAAGCTAGGAGATTATGTTGTTGCTTATTCTGCATTAGAATTTTTATCGATAAAAGTTATTTTTGAATTAAAAAAATCAATTGATAAATTAGCTGGTGGTTCAGCACCAGGAGGAACACAATCACCTGGCTTGATGCCAGGAATGGGGGCGCCTGGAATGATGCCAGGTGGAATGCCAGGAACACGACCTGGAACTGCAGAGAACCCTGTTGGTGGTCCAGCATCTGTAATATCTGCTGGAGGTGGTTTTAGTAATGCAGGAACGTTACCTACTCCAGATCCATCATTACTACCAAAACAATCTGGTGGAAAATGTTCATCATGCGGTTCTGATTTACGACCAAATGCAAAGTTTTGTACTAATTGTGGTAACAAAACATAATTTTCTAAGTAATATTCTATTAAGATTGATCAGCGCCACATTCGGTACAGAATTTAGCAGAAGCAGAAATTGTCTGACCACACTCTGAGCAAAATTTAGTTTCAGCGTTAGGATCTGTGTTTGCGCTGCCATAAAGCCCCGTCTTAAACAGAGCACCAGATGGTTCGTATTTATCATCATCAATAACTTCTGCTGGCGCAAAATCTTTTTCCTCTATGTAATTCATCAATCTTGGCATAGTTTCTTCTTTGTTATCTGGGTCAGGAACTATGTCTCCCAACCAAAATGCGAATCGCTTGAGCGTAAGATCAGGAGTTGAAAATGTGAGTGTATGACTTGACATATACTGCTCTGCAGCTTCCTTGCTGTTGAAGACTTTCATGTAATATCATTTCCTAGTTTATCTATAATGTTTTCGAGTTGATGGACTGGAAGGGAATTGAACCCTTGACAACCACGTTGCGAACGTGGCATTATACCACTAAATCACCAGCCCTCAATATTCATCATTAAATCAGTTTTTATTCATTTACTCAACTACAAATAGCGGATTTTTATAATAAAATTGGATGACGCACGATACAGTAATTGTGGGTTCCCATGTAGTTCTGCCTACGGGAATAATTGATAAAAACATAGTTTTGGACGAAGGAAAAATAATTGGTTTTACAAACGATATACCCTCATCCGATAGAAAAATTAATGCGGATGGACTTGTTGCGATTCCGGGTGTTATTGATACACATGTACACTATGGTGTTTATTCTCCCATAGAATATGCAGCTGTATCAGAATCACATGCAGCTGCAATTGGTGGAATCACCACTATGATGCGAATGCTTCGACGAGGGGATTCATATAAGAATTCATTATCTCCGCAACTAAATGCGAGTTCCAAATCACATTATATTGATTATGCAATACATGCATCAATCTTCAACACACAACAAGTAGATGAAATGCAATATTGTGTAGAAAATGGAGTTACATCCTTCAAGCTATACATGAATCTAGGAGGAGAAGTTGGTCATGTTTACATGGATATGGAACCAGGAAAAAATCTCCTACAGGAAGAGCGTGTAGAAGTAACTTCTGAAATAGTAGAAAAAGTTGTAAAAAATTCATCATCGCTTGGTTGTCCTGTTTTGGTTCATGCTGAAGATTATGAGGAATGTGGTTGTGGAATAAAAAAAGCCAAAGAAAAAAATCAGGATGGACTTAGTGCTTGGTCTGAAAGTAGACCTACCAAATCTGAAGCAAAATCAATACAAACTATTGCCAAATTTGCTAGAGATTCTAACTGTACCATTTACTTTGCTCATATAGGTTCACAAAATGCATTAGAACAAATTAGTGAAGAAAGAAAAAATGGAACAAAAATTTTTGTAGAAACATGTCCTCACTACTTAACATTATCCCATGAAAATCAAGAAGGATATCTTGCTAAGGTAATGCCGCCAATAAGAAGTCAAAGTGACGTTTTATCTGTCTGGAATGCAATTAATCAAAACAGTGTCAATACAATTGGAACAGATCATGTTGCCAATCAGATTAAGCTAAAACTAGATGGTAATACAGTTTGGGATGCACTTGCTGGTTTTCCTGGTATTGGAACATTATTACCACTAATGCTAAGTGAGGGTGTAAACAAAAATAAAATTACAATTTCTCAATTGGTAAACCTAACCAGTATGAACGCTGCAAAAATTTTTGGCATGTATCCTACAAAGGGATCACTTGAGATTAATTCTGATGCTGATATTACATTAATCGATCTAAAGAAAGAACAGAAAGTAACTACAGAGCTTTTTGGAGGGTTTTCAGATTATATTGTATATGATGGATGGAAGTTGAAAGGATGGCCAGTCAAAACCATTGTTCGTGGTCAAATCATTGCTGAGGATTTTCAAGTGATAAGTAAACATGGTTACGGTAAACTTGTGCCTAGAAAAATCAATTCTACTTGATCACATCAAACTTTCCAGCTGAACGTGCCTTGTAGATGATATCTGGTTTTCTAGTAAAAATCCCAACCTCTAAAACTCCAGAAATACTCTTGATCTTTTCTCGCAATAATTTTGGTTTTTTGATTACACCAAAATTACAATCAAGAATGATATTCCCATTTTCTGTAATGAACGGGTAACCCCTATCTAACGTTCTGATCTTGGGTCTGCCACCTATTTTTGAAATATTTTTAGTTACTGTGTTTCGAGCTAAAGGATGAACTTCTACAGGTACACTTCTATCAAAATTTGTAACAAATTTTGAATCATCTGCCATTATCACAACTTTTTTTGCTGCATTGATCAGAATGTTTTCTCTTAGTAACGCACCACCACCACCTTTTATCAAATTTTTTCCTTTATCGATCTGATCAGCTCCATCAAAAACAATATCAATTTTGTCAATAACTGTGTCAATGAGATGTAGATTTCCCTTCTCAGCTTCTAATTTTATTTGCAAAGAAGTTGGAACACATTTTATGTTGAATTTCTTTTTTTTGACAAGCAATGATAATGACTTTACAAATGCAGTTGCAGATCTACCACTACCTAATCCTATAGTTTGATTATTTTTTACAAGTTTTACAGCATCGTTTGATAATGCCATAATGGCATCATCATATGTCATTATTCTACCTCAGCTTGATCTAAATTAGATAATGATTTTTCGATTTTTTTCGTGAGTTCAGTTATATCAACATCATCATCTAGATTACTATCGTCTGATATTCCATCATCAATTTCAGCTTGTGGTACTTTTTCAACTTCTAACCCAGAAAGAACGACTTTCTTTTCTATTGTGATAGACTCTTTTGCATTTCGATCAGTATGTACTGAACAATGCTTATTAGAAAATTTTGGGTTGGTGCAATTAGGATATTCACAAACGCTAGATTGTGTTACTTTTACCTCATTTACATTTTCTGCAATTTTTACCGCTTTATCATTATTGTTAGGTTCTACATGCTGTATTTTTGATACAGGTGGCTTGAGTTTTTTACGGAAAAATTCTGGAAGTTCAGTTGGTACCTGAGTGAGAGTAGTGATTTCGAGTGGTCCGTATTTGTTTGAGCCAATATTCATATCTGATTTGTAAGCAGGTTTTTTCTTGTGTTTTTGAATTGATGGTTGTATGTATGATTTCGATCTTTGTGTTTGTCGCTCAGCCTGTTTTTTAGGTGTAGAGATTTTTGATGATATTTCTTGTAGTCTTTCGTCCATTGTTGATAATTTTTGTTCCATGGCAGCAAACAGTCCATCATTCGAATGATTCGTACCCGTATTCCGCATTGCATTTCCTAGTTCTTCAATCTTAGATACTACTACAGCTAATTGATGCTGGTATCTTGTTAGGAGCTTGTCTCTCTGAATTTTGGTTAAGTTAGAATCTTGCTGATATACTCTGAAAATTGTTTTTGTGAGAATATCTCGTTCAATAATTAATGAATTAGCCTCATTTCTAAAGCCGTATTCAATTTCTTGCATTTACGTATACCATTTGATCCAAGAGTATTTTCTTCTTTTTGCATCAGGAAAACCACAACTTGCACAGGTATGATGGCGTACATGGAATGAGTTTTTACCACATCGTCTACATCTAATATGCACATGTTTTCTGGTAAACTTACCCATTGATGTTGTTCCTTTCACCATTTTCTATCACCTTATGCTGGAGGTGGAGATATCATTACTACGTTATCTCCTCTCACAACTATGGATCCTAAACTCTTTGCATCGCCTTCAGAAGGGATCTCTTCTGACTGGTCGAGTAGCAGGTTCATGTGTTGATCAAAGCCAAGAAGATTGCCTCTAATTGTCTTGTTTCCTTTCAGCTTGATCAGGACTACTTTGTTAATACTTTCATCCAGTACTTTTACTGCCATATCTACGGACATTATATCACTTATTGAGAATTTTATCGATGGATTATATTAAAATTTCACTGGTAAAACTTTCGGTTTTAGTCAGTAAGTCAAGATTGACACTCTTTTGCTAGGTTTCTAACAATTTCAGCAAGAAACTTCTCTCCGTCCTTCTTTGTTGCTCCTGTTGGGTCACCCCATACGCCATTCTTTGCAACCTTAGGAAAGCCACCTGGTTGTGTAGAAAGTTTGTTAATTCTTTGTATTTCCTTCTCGCTCATGCCCTTTGTTATTAACCCCATTTTCGCCTTTTTCATCTTGACTTTGTCTGAAATAGCCAACATTATTGAAGTCTCTACGAAGCCAGCGTGGTCAAATTCATGCTTCATAAAATGCCAGTATGAATAAGATCTTAGTTTTATATTGGAATCAACCAAACTTGATTCAATTGCTTCTATAATAGGAATATTTCCATGATGTCCATTTAAAATTATAATAGATTTTATTCTATTTTTGGCTAGGCTTGCTACAACACTCATTATGTATTGTGTAAACCCATTTTCATCACTGCTTGTATTGAACAAAGGTTCATGCTCAACTGAAATTCCATAACTAATGGTCGGAAAAGCTATAAACTTACATTTTTTTGCTAAACGTGAAGCAACCTCTGTAACAATATCAGAATCAGTTGATATTGGTAAATGGGCCCCATGCTGCTCAAGCGACCCAACAGGAATAATGATTGTCTGTTTCTTGGATTTGATTAATTTTCTAAATTCAGGATCATATAACTCACTAACGTCCATTACTTTCACTTTGACTTTGTGTGAACTTTTCTCCAGCGAACTTCTAACTTGTTATCCAAATGCATCTTTACTGCCTTCAAAAGAGTAGTGGCTTCCAATTTCTGACCTCGCTTTTTTATTGATTCGAGAGTGTCCTCCGGGGTTACTTTGAAGGAATCTTGGAAGATTATTGGTCCCTGATCAAGGTTTTCGGTAACATAATGTGATGTTACACCGACAATTTTTGTTCCACGCTCAAATGCCTGCGCATAAGCCAACGAACCAGGAAATGCCGGAAGTAATGATGGATGGATGTTAATTATTCTATTTGGATATCGCCAAACAAAATTTGGTGTCAAAATTCGCATATATCGTGCCAGAACAATCAGATCCACCTGATATTTTTTACAAATTTTTAGCAGCTTCTCTTCAGCCTTCTCTTGGCTTCTGTCTTCAACTAGAACAAATGGAATTTTTGCCTTTTTTGCTAATGGTCCAAGCGCTCTTTCCGTACCAACTACAACGGAAATCTTACCATTAATAGAACGTCTAGCTGACAGGATTTCTTTCAAGCAGTGTTCCTCTTTGGTAACAAAAATGGCAATACTTTTTTCAGTATTAGTTTCAGAGTGAGTACTTACCTCCATCCTTAGTTTTTTACCTAATTTTTGAAGTCCAGAATCAAGTTGTTTAAAATTAATCTTGGAAGTAAATGACACTTCCAAATACATTCCAAATAGACTCTTGATTACATTCTGATTTACTTTCTCAACGTTACCGTTATTCTGAAATACAAAGTTTGTAAACTGTGCAACAATACCCTCTCTGTCCTTTCCAACAACAGTGATGCCAACTATGGTTTTCTTCATTGGCGTCGTTGGTAATTAATTCCATATATACCAATGGTGCGGGAGGTGGGATTTGAACCCACGAACTCCTAAAAGACAGGGTCCTAAGCCCTGCGCCTTTGGCCAGGCTGGGCGACTCCCGCAAGCTTTGTGCAACAACAGGTAAATTTATCGGTATTGGATTCATTGTATGGGTAAATTATTTGGAACAAACGGTGTGAGGGGAGTTTTTGCTGAAGACTTTACTTTAGAGTTTGTACATGATCTTGTATTATCAATTTCAACTTATTTCAAGGAAGGTACTATACTTGTAGGATATGACGGGAGAAATTCTAGTAACGTGATTTCAAAATTAGTTTGCTCTACATTAAATTCTGCTGGTATTAATTGCGATCTCGCAGGTCTTGTTCCCACTCCATGTTTAGAGTTTGCAACCAAGACACTAGGATATAATGGCGGAATTATGATTACGGCTTCTCACAATCCACCTGAATATAACGGAATCAAACCAGTTGCTAGTGACGGTGTAGAAATTTCACGAGAAGATGAGAGTGTGATTGAAGAGATTTTTTTTCAAAAAAACTGGAACCGCAACTCTTCTACATTTGGCTTAACAAAAAATGATGATAGAGCGATACAAACGTATCTAGATGGAATAAAATCGCAAATTGACGTTTCAAAAATAAAATCAAAGAATTGCAAAGTTGTGTTAGATCTTGGAAATGGTGCTCAAGCGATTACTGCAATAAAATTATGTGAACAATTAGGATGTGAAGTTATAACAATCAACGAGGAAATTGATGGTGTCTTTCCAGGTAGGGGTCCTGAACCTACTCCATACAATCTTGGGGAGTTATCTTCTGCTGTTGTAAATAATAATGCTGATCTTGGTATTGCATTTGACGGTGATGGTGATAGAAGTATTTTTTGTGATGATACGGGAATGTTGCTTTCCGGTGACAGATCTGCGCTCTTACTATCAGATTATCTATTAAAGAAAAATCCAAATTCGAAAGTGGTTACATGCGTTAATTCTGGAAATTCAATTGATGAATTAGTCACACAAACTAATTCCACTGTTACAAGAACTAAAGTTGGTAGTGTTGAAGTCTCAAGAAAAATGCTTACTGAAAATGCGCTTATAGGATTTGAAGAAAACGGTGGATTCATGTTCGGAAAGCATAACCAAGTAAGGGATGGTGGTATGACTCTCGCTTTACTTCTGGAACTTCTTGCAAGTTCAAACAAAAGTATAAGTGAAGAACTTGGTAATTTGCCTCGGTCTTTTACTACTAAAGATAAAATTTCATGCAAAAAAGAGGATATAGATGTAATAATCTCCAAACTTTCAGATGAATTCCCAAATGCGGATACTACAGATGGGATAAAGATTGTTTTTGATAAGAAAAACTGGATTATGGTTAGACCCAGCGGTACTGAACCAATAATTAGAATTTATGGTGAATCTGATTCAGAAAAAAACCTTGAAACACTTATGACGGAATATATTCAAAAAATTAAATCATTTCTAGGCAGATAACACTTTTAATACCAATTGGATTGATTCTTGGAATGGAGATGATCCCTCAGGGTGATGTAAATGGCAAAACCATACTATGTTAAGTTTGAAGTACCAGAGAATCTTGTTAGTCCGATTTATGAGTCACTTAGAGTGGCTGTTCAGACTGGAAAGGTCAAAAGAGGTACAAATGAAGCTACTAAAGCTATTGAAAGAGGTATAAGTAAATTAATTATCATTGCTGAAGATGTAGAACCACCAGAAGTTGTTGCACATCTTCCAATATTATGTGAAGAACAGGGAGCTGCATATGCTTTTGTTCCGAACAAACAAGAATTAGGAAAAGCATTGGGAGTTGAAGTTATGTGTGCCGCAGCAGCTATTTTGGACTCCGGTGATGCTCAACACATAATTGATGAAGTTGTGGGTTCTATTGCTAAAATTAAAGGTGGTAAATCAGAACCAGAAGCTAAACCAGAACCAGAAGCTAAACCAGAACCAGAAGCTAAACCAGAACCATGAGCACAGAAACACAAGGAGAAGAGCTTACTCCTGCAGAAGTTATTCAGATTGTAGGTAGAACAGGAATTGCTGGAGAAGTTATTCAAGTTAGAGTGAAAGTCTTGGATGGTAAAGATAAAGGAAGAGTACTTACAAGAAATGTAAAGGGATCAGTACGAATGTCTGATATTCTAATATTACGAGAAACGGAACGAGAAGCCAAAAAAATCCATTAGGTGAATGTTATGAGCATGCTAGTAAAATCGTGTAGTTTCTGTAACCGTGAAATACCAAAAGGATCAGGGACAATGCTTGCAAAAAATGATGGGACTGTATTATGGTTTTGCTCTTCTAAATGTAAAAAAAATACTCTTGAACTAAAACGTGATCCTCGAAAGCTAAAATGGACAAAAAAATACGTCAAAGGCGGAATTAAGAAAGCAAAAAAGTAAGTTGACTGAACAAACATTAATCATTGTAAAGCCAGACGCTGTAAAACGAAATTTGGTAGAACAAATACTCTCACGATTTGAAAAGAAAGGATTCACTATTTCAAAGAAAAAAACATTAAATTTTACAAAAGAAATGGCTAAGGAATTCTATTCAGCGCATAGTGCTAAGCCATTTTTTGATGAACTAGTATCATTTATCACGTCTGGGGAAGTTGTAGTTGCAATAATTGAACGTGATGATGCTGTTAGTCTAACCAGGGAAATTATAGGTAACACCAACCCTAAGGAAGCTAGTTCTGGAACAATACGTGGTGATTTTGGTATTAGTATAACAGAAAACTCTATCCACGCCTCAGACTCTAGCGAAAGTTTTGATAAGGAAGTGAATGTGGTATTTTAGTGATCAAAAATGCGCATTCGACAACCAATTGTGTCTGTTCTAGGACATGTTGATTCTGGAAAAACATCATTACTTGATAAAGTACGTGGAACTGGTGTACAGGGAAGAGAAGCTGGTGGTATAACCCAACATATTGGCGCCAGTTTTCTACCAGTAGAAACTATACAGAAAATTTGTGGACCACTATATGAAAAATTAAGTAAAGTTGAACATAAGATTCCAGGTATTTTGGTAATTGATACCCCAGGACACGAAATCTTTACAAATTTACGTTCACGTGGGGGTTCGGCTGCAGATATTGCAATTTTAGTAGTTGACGTAAATAGAGGATTTCAGCCTCAAACTAATGAAAGTTTAAAAATTTTAGAAAGCCGCAAAGTGCCTTTTGTTGTTGCACTAAATAAAACTGATATGGTTTCTGGTTGGAAGGATACAGAAACACAATTTATTTCATCAGCTATCGAGAAACAAAATCCTGAAGTACAAACATTTCTGGATGAAAAAATCTATGATGTAGTTACTGCACTTTCTGTTTTAGGATATCAGTCAGAAGCATTTTACAGGATTAATGACTACAAAAAGGAAATAGCTATCGTGCCTGTTAGCGCAAAAACTGGTATAGGTATGCCTGAACTGTTTGCTGTTTTGGTTGGGTTAACACAACAATATCTCAAAGATAAATTGGTTCAGGAAGAAAAATCTAATCGTGGTATCATATTAGAAGTTAATGACGAAGTTGGTTTAGGTCCTACAGCAAATGTAATCCTAATTGATGGTCAAATGAAAAAGGATGATTCTATAATAGTAGCAAAAAGAGATTCCGTGGTTGTTACAAAACCCAAAGCACTACTATTACCTAAAGCATTAGATGAAATGAGGGATCCACGAGATAAATTCAAGCCGGTTGAGAATATACAAGCTGCTGCTGGTGTAAAAATAGCATCTCCAGATTTGGAGGGTGTCTTACCTGGTAGTACACTTTATGCAACTAGCAATAATTCTGATGTAGAAAATTTTAAAAAATCAATTCAAGACGAAATGCAATCTGTTTTTATTAATACTGAAACAAATGGTGTGATTCTAAAATGTGATGCTATTGGCTCACTTGAGGCTCTTACAGAAATGCTACGTAGAAAACAAATCCCTATTTCAAAAGCGGACATAGGACCAGTAACTCGTCGTGATGTTCTAGAAGCTATGGCACTAAAAGAAAATGATAGACATCTTGGTGTTATACTTGCTTTCAATGTGAAGGTTTTACAGGATGCTGAAACTGAAGCAGAAGATAACCATATCAGAATTTTCACTGATAAGATAATCTATAGTTTAATTGATACATACACACAATGGGTAGAGGATGATAGGGCAGATGAAGAAAATTCTATTTTGAAGGAATTAACTCCAATTTCTAAATTTACTTTTCTGAAAGGTTTTATTTTTAGAAATAATAATCCTGCAGTGTTTGGCATTAGAGTAGATGTAGGAAACCTACGACAGAAAGTTCCTTTCATGAACAAAGATGGGAAAAAAATTGGTGTGATACATCAATTGCAACAAGATGGCAAGACTGTCACATCTGTTAAAGTTGGACAAGAGGTAGCATGTTCTGTGCAGAACATAACTATAGGAAGACAGATAGCTGAAGAAGATGTATTCTACACACTTCCTTCATCTTCTGATGCAAAAAAATTACTAAATAGATTTGCTCAGAAACTAAGCTCCGAGGAAAGAAATACACTGAATGAGATTGTGGAGATTCAACGAAAACGTGATCC
>CACIXQ010000019.1 GCA_902590655.1 uncultured marine group I thaumarchaeote | reverse complement strand
ATTATCTCCAATTGAAAAAATCAAAGCATTTTTGTTAACTGTTGAATCCTTACCAAAAACATATCTAGCATCAATTTTTCCTCCCGATTCTGAAATAACCCATCCACTTTCTTGTATATCACCAATATTCTGTAATTTTTCTATCAGGTTGGTGTTAACACTCTTAACTTCCAAGTCTTTTTCTGAAAATATACCTACTTGAATTACTGAGTTAAGAGGTAAAAATTCATCAGCAAACATTTCTGTTCTATTAACATTTTCAACCCCAATGAAGTCTAATGGACTAATTTTACCATCTATAACTTGTTCAGTAACATTTTCAGGGCATCGAACTAAATAAGAAATTTTATCTGAGCACGTCAATGAAACATGGATTGTACGTAACATACTTTCTCCCTGCGGTATTAACGAAATAGTAAATGCTGAGAAATCATTTTTTGCAAGCTCTTCTGCATAATCATAGAACCCACCATTCGTTCTAATATCAGTGCTAATAATCATCGACCCCATAGCATTAAAGAAAACAGATGTAGCTGGTTTGTTTATTGTATACACTGCTCTAGAAACAAATTCCTTACTTCCATCAAGATTAGTTTTTGGTTGAAGTGAAACAGAATCAAATTCAGCGGCAAACAATATTACACCATCACCAACGATTTCATCAGTGATTTCACGAGTATTTTTCATAATATCCGGTATACTCTTACCCATTCCTTCTCTTTCTACATCTATGATTACACATGCTCGCTCAATTTTATTTGGAACACATCCAAAATCATTGGTAATGACGAGAGAAATTATTTTTGGTTCATCTGTAATACTTTCTATATAATCAGGGAATCTTAGATCGTTTGGATTTTTACTTAGCATATTAACAGATATTCTATTTTTCAATTCATCACGATCAATTATTATCTGGATTTGTTCTTGATATGATACTTTCTCAGGTTCTAGCCAACCCATGCTTTCTATAACCCTTTCACTTTCTTTCTGAAACTCTACTTCCAATGAAGATGCATTCATCAAGGAAAAAGGAAAAACCATTAAAACTACAAGAAAAATTAGAAACTTTAACATGTTTAGCCAATTTTAGATTTTATCTATTAATCTTACCATCGAATATTGTAATTTTTTATAATGTCAAATTTAATTTAATTTTGATAGTTCCATAACTTGATTTTCAATATAGTCAAATCCATTCTGCCAGAATCTTGGTTTGGTTATATCCATGCCTGATTCACGCAATAATTTTTCAGGTTTTTTTGTTCCACCAGCTGCTAAAATTTTGATGTATGTTGGTGCAAAGTCTTTTCCTTCTTTTTTATACCTCTGGAATAATGATAGGGCCAATAGGTTTCCAAATGCATATGAATAGCAGTAAAATGGAGCATGGTGGAAATGTGGAATACAACTCCATTCTATTCCAAAGTCATCAGAAATTTTGACTGAGTTACCAAATTGCTCATTGAGGTTCTTCAGGTAGGTTTTTGATATTTCATCTACGGTAGTACTCTTAGCAATCTGATTATGTGCTTCTATTTCAAATAATGTAAAGAAGGATTGCCTTCCTATCGTAGCATAAAAGTCATCTATTTTCTCGGACAGCATGATCCTTTTTTCCTGCTTGCTCACAGTCTCAGATAGTTTATCATACAATAGCATCTCAGAAAATGTAGAAGCAGTTTCAGCTAATGGTAATGATGCATCAGAGACCAAAATTGATTTGTCTGATGCTGATATGCTGTGAATGGCATGACCTATTTCATGTGCAAGTGTGAACACATCACGTGATTTTCCAGTAAAATTTACCAATACATAGGGAGCTATTTTTGGAGACGGTGTGCTACAAAATGCTCCACTAGTTTTACCAGGGCGGATAATCGAATCAACATGTTTTTTCTTAAAGACGTTATTCGCATAATCTGATAAGATAGGGCTGAATTTTGCTAGTGATTCTAAGACCAGTTTCACTGATTTATCATAAGAGTAATTTTTTTCTTTTACTTTTGATTTATTTGGAGCATAAAGATCATATCGTCTTAGTTTCTTCATGCCAAGTAGTTTTGCTTTTTGCAGAAAGTACTTTTGAAAAACTTTGGAGTTTTTCTTACAAACATTAAGTAGTGTCTTTGTTGTTTCGTCATCAACGTTATTTGAAATGTTTCTTATCGTTATTGGAGAAGAAAATCCACGCATTCCAATTCCTTCGTCCTTCCAATTTAATACAATATTTTGATAGATTTCTCCAGTAACACCTTTGTTTTCACCATATTTTGAAAATAGTGATTTGTATGATGCTTCTCTAGTCTTTGCTTTTTTGCTCCGGACAAGTGTTGTAAGCTGCTCTCTATTCATCGTTCTTTTTTTGCCATCCACGGTTACAACATAAACATAGGCATTAGTGATCTTATCATACAATTTTACAAGTGCGGAAGCACCAGTCACATCAAGCGTGTTGATTATCTTTTCTTCTGGTTCGCTTAGCGAATATTTTGCCAGTAGTCTTTTGAATCTTAGGTATTCAGAAAACTGACCAGAAGATTTTATCAATCGTTTTGCATTTTTCTCATCAACTTGTCTTTTCCACCACAAGTCAAAGAATAACAATCGATTTTCAATCTCAGAACCAAATTTGCTAATACGTGTAAGTAATGCAGTTGCCTCATCAGATTGCGTGTTTTCTGAGTAACGTAATGATGCATATCCACCTATAATGCTTGATTTTTCTGTAATACCTTCGATATCATGTATTAATTTCAAAAATTTTTCAGATGAAACTTTTGGATTTAGTGATTTCTTGATCTTCTCAAATCTTTTTGCATCAGATTCTATTTTTGCAAGCTTTTTATCAATAATTTGCCTGTTTGGGTTTTTAGCTAGCTCATCAAGATTCCATTTTCCAAGTTCATGTTTTATCATAGCACATCAACAATATTCCTTATGAATATAACACCATTTCCATGATTTTGATGGAAGTGCAACCATAACAGGATGACCCGTTTCTTTGAAGTGTTTTGTCGCGTGCAATCCCACGGAAGAATCACAGCAACCAACATGACCGCATGTCAGACACATTCGTAATGCAACCCAAGGAGTTTTTTCCTTTTCACACTCTTCACATTCCTTTGTATTTGGAGAAATATTGTCATTTGTTTGTACAGAATGCTCACATTTGTTTGCCATCTATTTGGAAGTCTGAAGAGTTTCTATATATTTTCACACGCTTTCGAATGTCTAAATAATGTATTTACAAAGAAAATTTGGATTCGTCGTCTAGCTTGGTTTGGATGCCGCACTCACACTGCGGAGGTCAAGGGTTCAAATCCCTTCGGATCCATTTTTACATGTGTATTAGGAATAGAACACGATGAAAGTAACAAAAATCTCTGCAGTTACATTACCAGTATCTAATATGAAAAAATCAGTTGATTTCTATTCCAAGATTCCAAACTTTAAGATAGTTTTTGGAGGTCCTGATACCCAGTTTACATCGTTTCTGATTGAGGATGGGGAAAAATCCTATCTTAATCTGAAATTAGACAAAGCACGTTTACCAAATTTTGGTAGAATTATTTTTTATGTGGATGATGTTGATAAGCTTTTTACTTACATGGAAAATAATGAAACAATTTCAGAATTAGGTAAGTTAGAATCCAAACCAGAGGATGCAACATGGGGCGAACGATTTTTTCACGCGCTGGATCCTGATGGTTATAAGCTATCATTTGCAACACCAATTGGAGATTGATATGGAAGTAGGAGACTCGGCGCCAGATTTTGAGCTAGAAGCAAATGATGGAACAAATGTAAATCTGAAATCATTTTCTGGGCAAAACAATATTGTCCTCTGTTTTTATCCAAAGAATCATCTCTTTGCATGTCCATCAAAAAAAGTCTTTGATATGGCTAAGAGTGTGATTTCTGTCTATGATGAGATCTTGGCAACCAACTCAAAGCTGTTCGCAATTTCGATCGACACAGTAGACTCTCAGAAGAAATTTGTTGAGGAGTATAACGTTCCATACTTGCATCTTAGCGATACTCAAAAGGATACATGTAAGAAATATTCAGGTACTAATATTGCGGGTATGGCAAAGCGTGCCACTTTCATCATAGATAAAAATGGAATAATCAAAAATATTTTCCGGGACATTGATGTGAAAAATCACGGAAGAGAAATTGTCGAGTCTTTAAAAAAATTATAACTATGTTGGTCTTATAACTAACCAAGTGCCCTAGAATGTTTTTGTGTGTGTGGCCTCTCTCCAGAATATTTTCTTCTCATATGACCAGATGGTCTTGCATACAAAAGTTCCAAGAACCATGACTCGTGTTCAATTTCTTCAGCTAGTATATCCTTTGCAATGTCATATGTTGCAGGATCCTTTCCATGTGTCATTTGGCATACTCTGTCCCAGTTAACAATCGCACCCTGTTCAGCCTTTAGACATTTTTCTAAAATTGCTTTAAGGTCTGTTGGGTTTGGTGGCAGTTGAAGAAACTCACAACCAGACATCTTGATGAAATCAGTAGCATCTTTTGGTAGAGACCCGCCAAGTTGATAGATTCTTTCAATACATGATTCAAAATGACTCAGGTCTTCCAATCTTGCGTCCTCAATTACGCCCTTGATTCCCTCACCTTCCATTCCAGTACAATTTGCTCGTAGCAATGTGAAGTAGTAATATGCTGTGAACTCAACAGATGCATTGGTGACCAGTTCTTTAATCAGTTGGTCTACATCAATTCCGTTCTTTTTCAGAACCTCGACGCCAACTACATTAGGATCTCTTCCTAAAGCCATGAAGATAATTTAAATTTCTAAATAATAAAAGGTAAACGATGGTAGAAACAAATTATGACATTTTAAAGATACAGGATGGCGCATCCAAGAAGGATATACGTAAAGCCTATCGAAATTTGGTCCTAAAACTTCATTCAGATAGGGGTGGTGATGATGAGGAATTCAAAAGAATCAAGCGTGCATATGAGGATTTACAGATTGGTAAAAAGTATCCTGATACATCTGATGAAAGAAAAGAAAAGGCAAAATTCTATTCTGGTGATAGTGACGCTGATCAACGCAGGAAAAATCTTTTACTGTCACAAGATGTTTCACGTGAAATGAAAACTGCGCAGGAGTGGGCTGCAGCTCTTAACCGTGCCAGTGCTACGGGTCAGCGTTTGTTCGGTTCAAAAGAATTGGGTCAGATAGAGTTTGAAAGAAAAATAACAAAAACACTTACAATTAAGGGGAAATTTTGGGCTGGTAATTTTACATATGATAATCCTGTTATGATGTGGGGAAGTGTGACAAGTCCATACATTAGCCCATATGAAAAACACAAGACACACATACGCATTACAAACGGAGACTTTCGAATGATAGATGCTATACGCAACAGGTATGATATTGATGGTGGTGCAAAAATTACCGTAGAGAATGGTAATATGGAAGTTGGTAATGTCCGTGGTAAAAAACAACGTGTTGAAGATCCACAGGGCAGGGTTGGAATGACTACCATCAGAGAACATTTCTCTCATCTCAATGCACCTAAGGGTAAAATAGTGACAGGGGATGTCAGGGACACCGTTAAGCTTGATGCAGACACAGTTATCACGCTTAATCTAATTGATAATGTGAAGGTCACTGGGAAAAATATCTTGGTCTATGGAACCAAGGTGACCTACGATGTTGAGTTTTTCCTAAAGAAGGGCGGTAAAATTCGATTTTATGATCAGGGCTCAGGCTTTGACATAAGCGATGACGCAATTGTTAATCTTGAGAATGGTAAGTCAATCAAAATACGTGACTTGAAGCATGACAAACTAATCAGTCTTGGTGGGAAAGATATCACATATGATTACATTGATGACAGGGAAAACATAAAAAAATCATCTAAAAAAAATTCTGGGAATAAATTCAGTTTTGGGAAAATGTTTCACAGGTAATCTTATTTTGATGATTTGTATTTTCCAGACAAAATTATACAGACAAAAATTCCCTTACCAGATACGAATTTCGCCTTGTGCTTTACTCCCTTTGGTATGAAAACTGTAGAGGGGGATGTTACCTTGTATGTTTCATCATCTAGCTGAATTTCATATTTCAATTTTGAATTTTCAGAAACGATAAGATTGATTTCATCTGCATTATGTTTGTGCAGCATACTATACTCTGACATTTTTTTATGGTTGCCATTGACAAAGTGAACTGCAACATGAGTATTCGAACTTGGAAATCTTTTCTTACTTAACATCGAAAGCCGCTTTATTGGCGCATAGTTATGAAATGGAATTTTTGAAATCTGCTCACTTACGCCTTTTTTGATAAATTTCTTATAGCGATTCATTCGTATCAGTTTTCCAACAAATCTAAGTTAAAAACATACTTTGCTGTACAATCTCTATGCTACGGGATAGGACGTCAGAGTGGTTTGTTCCAAAATTTGGCTCTAGGAATTTTCGAGTAACAGTCGGTCTACTGTTTTTGCCATATACCAGCATCGTCACATGCTTTGCGGCATGGGGTTCGCTCTCCGGCTCTTTTGAAACAGAGCGACTCATTGCAGTTTGTGTGATTTATTTTCTGGCACTTGGTGTCTCAGCCCATCTGCTGGACGCGGTTGGTGGAAAGACAAAGCCGTGGGGAGATTTACCAAAGAGAAAACTTTGGACTGTGTCAATGATTGTGCTGGGAATTGCATTTACAATTGGAATGTATTATGCCTTCTTGGATTCACCCCTGCTGTTTGCGATAGGAATTGCGGAAGGGTTCTTCCTGTTTGCATACAATTTGGAGTTGTTCGGGGGAAAGTTCCACAACAACTCGACAACAATAATTGCATGGGCCATACTGCCAATTTTTGCCGGTTCGGCAATTCAGACCAACTCGATATCGCTGGAAACAATCATACTTTGTGGAATCTCTTCGGTCATAACTTACATTTTGATAACGACATCAAGAAAGTATAAGCACCTGAGGCGCGATAACGGAAGTCATTTGGAAATTAAAAGATGCGAGACCATCCTAAAACTTCTTACGATTGGAGTTTTGGTTGGCACTACAATATTTCTTGTTGTGAGATTCTAGTTTGGTTTGAGAATTATCTTTCCGACTAACCCTTTTCCATTGAGCATCTTTTTGTGAGCCTCCACCGCATTCTCAAGTGTAAAGATAGAATCGATAATTGCCTTTATCTTTCCTTGACCCATCCAGTGAAATCCCGCCTCTAATTCAGCTCTAGTTCCCTGTGTGGAGCCTAAAATGTTGATGCCCTTGAAAAATATTTGGCGCAGGTCGGTTGGAGAATCATATCCAGTAGTAGCCCCCGTGGTTACGATTGTAGCGCCATACTTCAGTAGTGTCAGTTCCTTGTTCCAGTGGGAGCCACCAATGTGCTCAAAGATTACATCAACTCCCGGCGAGACACCGTCTCTCTTCGCAATTTCTTTGGTTATTCCTCTGACTTCTTTGTGCCAGTCTTCTTTTCTATGATCCACGGCATAATCTGCTCCAAGTTCTTTGAGCCTTTCCAGTTTGTCAGGACTTGCTGTGGCAATGACCACACACCCATACAGTTTTGCAATTTGAATTCCAAATATTCCAACGCCGGAACTACCACCCATGACGAGAACAGTTTGACCCGGTTTAATCTTGGCTCGTCCAACCAACATGTGCCATGATGTTAGAAGAGTCATTGATGCAGCCGCAGCTTCATCATAACTTACATTGTCTGGAATTTTTAGGACATTAATTTCTGGAAGGTGTGCAACCTCACAGTAGCCACCCCAAAGCGGTCCAGTTTCAAATCCCCAAATTTTTCGTTGTCTGCAATCATATTCCCTGCCATCGGTACATAGTGCACAGACACGGCATGACATATTTCCATGGGAAACAATCCTATCTCCAACCTTGATGTTTTTTACGTTGTCACCAATTGCGATTACTTCTCCAGCGGCATCAGTTCCGGAAATGTGTGGCAATGGAACTGCGAGTGGCTTTCCTCTCATGCCCCATATGTCATCATAGTTTAGTGCTGCAGCCTTTACGCGAAAAATTACATCGTTTGGTTTTGGTGTGGGCTCTGGAATATCCTTTATCTCTAAAATAGATTCAAAATCGTCATCCTGTGCATAATTTTCATAAACTAGTGCCTTCATCTCTGATATTTTTAAAAGTATACCATACTTATTTTGTACCAGTTAAGATGGCTGCTGCACCGTATGTAAGATATTGGTGACTGACCTTCAACCCACTTTTCTTCATTACATTAGAATAACTGTCCAACCAATTGGTTCTTCGAATTAATTTTGGTAGTCCTATTAGCGCATCCTTCCAACTTGGAATGAAACATCCCACCAACCTTAGGAAAGTAAGAAAGAAGTTCCACAGCCTCTTTACAACTGGATTTTTTGGATATGTGAAATCATGGAGGATGATTTTGCCGCCAGGTTTTAGATGTGCTATACAATTTTTTACAAGTATTTCTGGGTCACAGTATTTTGGGAGATAGGATCCTGTAATACAATCAAATTTTGAATCCAGTTTGAATTTTTCCGCATCGTCAAGAACAAATGAGATGTTGTCAAATGAATCTGAATTCTGCTTGGCAACATCTAGATAACTTTTTGTTATGTCAATGCCAACAATCTTTGCATTGGAAAATTTTTTTGCAATTTCTCTGGTAAGAATCCCAGTACCACATGCGAGGTCCAAGAAATAACTTCCATCAGAAATTTGCTCTAACATCTTTCTCTTCCAGTATTTGTCCTTGCCCAACGTGCCATACGAAACAACGCCATCATATGTCGTTCCTGTTTCATCAAAAAATTTAGGTACAAGATTTTTTGCCGATTCTGCCAACATTATATATCACGCACCAAGTAATTTAAAGAATAATGATAAACGAAAAAATTCAGAACGTACTATCAAGATTAGAAAAGGACATTGATTATGAGAATAGCCATCGGAGTGAAGTCCCCAGCGAGGAGAGACTGAATTGCATATCAAAAAACATTGGTATGTTCTACAACATCATGCTCAAATCCATAAACGCCAAAAAAATTCTTGAGATAGGCATGTCTGTGGGCTACTCTGGGCTCTGGTTTGCCGATGCGGTAACGTCAAGTACACAATCCGGTGGCCAAATTATAACAATTGATAGGGAGAAATTCAAAATTGATCAGGCAACGCAGAACTTTGACGAGGCGGGTGTAAGTTCTTTAATCAAAATCAGGGAAGGCGAGGCGAAAAAAATTCTGCACGAGGTAAAGGATGAGTTTGGTGAAAATTATTTTGATTTTATTTTTATTGATGCAGATAAGGAAAGTTATATCGAATATTTTGATCTGTGCTTGCCATTAGTAAGGAAAGGTGGAATAATCGGCGCTGATAATATTTTGTTCCCGGAAAGGTTCAACGAGATGATGGCAGATTATCTGTCTCATGTTAGGAGTAATCCAAATGTTCAGTCAGTTACTGTACCAATTGACAATGGTGAGGAAGTAACTTTCAAACTATGATTATGTCTTTTTAACGCCTAGAGTTCTGTTTTTGAGTCGTAAGTAAGTATTATGACATTTTCTGCATCTTGTTGCACTGATTGGATTCCGTGCTCCACATGCAAAGCAAATTTTCATGTAAAGTCTAGCCTTTTGTGCAATCTGTTTTTTTTCAGGATCAGTTACTGGCATGATTTCACCTCAAAATTACTCCGTATAAACTATTTTTTTTCCATCTTCCCAGCTAATAATATGGGTACTTCTGCTGGTCTTTTCGCAACAGGAATATTTGCTTTTGAGAACATTTCTATTTTAGATTCGGCTGAGCCATAATTTCCCATGACAATTGCGCCTGCATGACCCATTCTCTTTTCCTTTGGAGCTTTTCTACCAGCCACATAAGCCACGATTGGCTTTTTGAAATTTTCATCAATCACTTTCTGGGCAAATACTTCTTCCGCCTCTCCTCCTATTTCACCCACAACAACAATTCCCTCAAGGTCAGGATAATCTTTCACCATATCAAATGCGTCAATGAGTCTGGTACCATTAATTGGATCACCACCAATCCCAAGTGTAATGCATTGTCCAAATCCGGAAGTTGAAAGATTATTGCCAATCTCGTAAAGTAATGTCCCACTCTTTGATAGTACAGCTATATTGCCAAACTTGAATGGTGATGCAGGCATAATTCCAATCTTGATTAGTTCTGGTATCATAACACCTGGCGTATTGGGACCTATCATAATTGCATTTTTTTGTTTTGCAACTTCAATTGCTTTCATCGCATCTTGTACTGGAACATGTTCTGGAATAGCTATGAGCAGTTTTATTCCTGCTTCTAATGCATCCTTTGCTGCACCTAAAAAGAATTTAGCTGGAACAAACATGATAGAAATTTTTGATCCTGTTGCATCAACAGCCTCTTTCATAGTTTCATAAATCGGAACTGAATTCTCAAATTTTTGACCGCCCTTACCTGGAGTAACACCAGCAACTATGTTAGTGCCATATTCCATCATTAGTTTCGTGTGACGCGTCCCAAACTTTCCAGTAATTCCTTGCACTATGACTGGTTGTTTTTCAGACCCATCCCCTTTCAAAAGTTTGAAGATGTCTGTCATTTATTGACCTCCATAACAACATTATTGATTGCTTCTTCAATTGATGGCGATAACTTTGTTTCACTATCTTTCAACATCTCTTTTGATTTTTCAGATTCTGCTCCCATTAGTCTAGCAAAAACTGGTAAAACTATTACCTTCTCATCATATGCTTTGAGAAATGCGGATGCTACAATAGTTGTTTTTACTATCCCACCATACAGATTTACCAGAACTGCCTTAACATTTTTCATTTTACTGATGAGAGTTAAAGCCTCGTAGACAGATTCTGTAGTAGCAGTTCCACCAACATCTAGAAAACAAGCAGCTTTTCCGCCGCTATCAGTGAGCATATCAAGCGTTGACATTACAAGACCTGCCCCATTTCCGATAACAGCTATATTACCATCTAATTCCACAAGTGAAAACCCACTTTCTTCCGCCTTTTTTTCAAGTTCAGTTTTTTCCTGATATTTTGCAAGTTCCTTATGTCTAAAGTTAGAATTGTCATCAGTCATCATTTTTCCATCCAGCGCCATCATGGAGCCATCCTTCAGTATTACAAGAGGATTGATCTCTGTTAGTTCTGCTTCCTTCTCCACTGTTAGTTTTGATAGTTTTTGTAATATCTCCACGAAGTGAGGAATTGAATTTTCTGCAAGACCAATTTTTTCTCCTACTTCTTTGGCAACCTTTTCCGTTACTTCGCCTAATCCTACTTCCTGAATTACTTGATCTTTAACTGATTCAATCTCAACTCCACCCTCAGCTGATGAAATTATTGTATAGCATCTTTTACTTCTGTTAAGGAATAATGAGAGATAGATTTCTTTTTCGTATTCTGACATTTTTTCAAGCAAAATAGCGCGGGTTTTTTCACCTTTGATTGCCATGTTTAGAACCTCTGGATATTTTAATTCAAATTCATCCTGGTTATGGCATTTTTGAATACCACCAGCCTTTCCACGACCACCTACAGGAACCTGGGCCTTTATTACAAATGGATATCCAATTTTCTCAGCTGCCTTTCTCCCACTTTCTATATCTTTGGTGGCAATACTATCTGGAATCCTAATTCCATATTCCTTGAATAATTCTTTGGCCTGATATTCTAATAATCTCACAAAAATTATCGTATTGGGAAGTTTATAATCGTAGCAGTGATTCCTGTCACTTTAATTTTTTTTCTAAGAGTTCAACTGTTTCTAAGAACAAATCCTTGCTTTTTCTCAAAAGTCTATCTGGAAATTCCTCTAATTTGAACACTAATTGCTGGTTGATTGTTGGTACCACCATTCCTCCAGATACTATCAATTGCTCAACAACATAGTCACTCGTTAACGTACAAACTATTTCTTCATACGAATCCTCTTCCTCTTCCATGGTTTGGCGGTAAAGCACTATTGGCGAATTCGTTTTGGCAACAACCCGTGACCCCTCTTTTAGGAGATCTACCAGATGCTGGAGAGACCACGAATCAAGACTAATCTGCTTGACCATGGTTAATCTATACATTTTTTGTATTTATGATGATTGTTGCACTATTATTCAACTGAAATTCTAATTTTTTGACCATCTATGTCATCATCCTTGTATTTTTTGCATGTTTCGGTGAAGTTAACTTGCTTGACCCTAACCAAAAACGAAAGTTCTTCGGTTTTATTTTTTATCATAGACAATGATTCCTCATCAAGATCCAATATGGATGCAGTATTCAATATATCAGTTGGATTATAGCCTCTCTCCTTTCTCAATGCCTGTAGCCTTCTAGCGAGATCCTTGATTAGCCCTTTTGCCATCAATTCCTCATTTCTTTCAGTCGAGATGATTCCAATTAGATTATTTCTTCTTGAGAATGTAAAACCTTCCTGGACATCAAACTCAATTATGAAGTCGTTTATGTCTAAAGAAATTTTTGTGCCATTGATATCAAATGTAAATGAATTATCTTTTTCAAGTCCCTGTATTATCTCATCAGGTTTTGTTTCAGAAAAAGTTTCCAGTAGCTTACCAAGATTCTGCTTTGCTTTTGGACCAATTGTTTTTCTATTCAGTTCAATCTTTGGTATGATTTGCATTCCAGATTTTTTCATTTCTAGTATTTCTGATAATCCCTCATGATTTTCAAGTTCAATAATTTTATAATCTTCCACATTTAGTTGAGATTTTAACAGTTCTGATAATGGTTCAATTTTTTTCTGTAATCCCTTTTCCACGCCTATTATTGCACGCTTTAGTGGCCATCTTCTTTTCAACTTTCCTTTCATTCGTGCAGCGGCACAAACAGACACAGCATCATTCATTATGTCGAATGATTCTTCAACGTCTTCATTAACTAATGTTGGTGTGGATTTTGGCCATGATTCCAATAATACAGATTTTTTATCTCCAAATGTTGTAGTGTATAGATATTCGCTTGTAAATGGCGAAAATGGATGTATCAAAATGTCTAGAACCTTCAATGTTTCTGCTATGATTGCATAAATTACATGTCTTCTATCTTTGTTAGTTTCATCATCATTCCAAAGTTCTGGCTTTGTGATTGGGATGTAAATTTGGCTTAGCGAATTGATTAGAAAATCTTCTATGGCACTTGCTGATTCGTGGAATTTACATTCAATATTTGACATTGTTGATAACTCAATTGTTTTTTGAAGTTTTGATAACAGCCAGATATCCGTAGAGGTAAGCATGTCATTATCCTTTGCCCATTGAACAGTTGTTTCACTTATACTGAATTTGTCATATTCACTGTTTTGTTTAAAGTACAAATGGATATGGAAAAGTGTGCTTAGAATTTGATATGGTCTTGACATAAGCTCCTTTGTACTGAAATTGAGAGTTTCAATAGGACTAGACTTCCACATGAAGTAGAATCTTACAAGATCCACGGGATATTTATCAAGCAGGTCAGACGCATCAAGTACATTTCCAGTACTTTTACTCATCTTGTTACCTTTTTCATCAAGAACGTGTCCCTGAAACAGAAATGAGTTGTATGGTGAAGTGTCTTTGTTGTTTAAAATTACATTCTCTATTAGCAGTGTATATGCCCATCCACGTGTCTGATCAATCCCCTCCGTAAAGAATGGTGCGGGTATAGTTTTTTCGTATTGTTCATCGCTTAATGATGCAAAAGGCGCTGCACCACTGTTGTGCCAAGTATCTAAAACAAATTCTTCACGTTGCATCTTTGCGTTACATTTTTTACATTTGATCGAAACCCGGTCTATCCAAGGTCTATGCAACTCAAAGTCAGGTCCATCAGGAAGATCATCAGCTATATCAACAATTTCTTTTCTTGAAAATAGCCTTTCAATGTTTTCACATTCAGTACACTTCCAGATTGGTAATGGGCATCCCCAGAATCTTTCCCTTGATATACACCATGGATGTTTTTCTTTAATTATTTCTAAAAATCTATTTTTTGGTTGATCAAAAAAGTATTCAACCTTTTGTGCGGCATCAACCGCTTTATCATCAAGCCTATCTAACATGTAAAAATACTCTCTTCGTGCAAGCCAAACTAGCTTATGGTGAGAGCGCCAGCATAGTGGATACTTATGCTTGATTTTACCAATTCTAACCAGCGCATTTTTTTCTTTAACATCTTTGACTATTTCTTCGTCAGCATCACGCACAAACATACCAACATACTTTCCCGCATCCTCAGTGAATTTTACTCCATCATCAATTGGGGAAAAAATCTCAACCTTTCTTTTCATTGCAATGTTGTAGTCATCTTCACCATTAGCTGGAGAAAGATGAACTATACCAGTACCCGTATTAACATCAACAAATTTCTCAGCAACTGAAACATGATAATTCTCTTTTTCCGCCATTTTTTCCAAACCAGAAATCTTATCGAGTAATGGATGAACGTATTTTTTCCCTTCAAATTCTGATCCTTTGATTGTTTTCAATACTTTGTAATCATCCACTTTTACTTCTTTCATAAATTCCTCAAGACGAATTTTTCCAATAACCCAGGTCTCATCACCAACTAATGTGTAAACATATTCTTCATCTGGATTGAATCCAACCATAGCATCTGTTACTAGTGTAAATGGCATGGTAGTCCAGACAATCAAATATGTATCTTCATCCACCAGTTTTACTTTATAGTATAAGGAAGGATCCTGAACCATTTCATAACCCTGATTAACTTCAGAATGGCTTAGTGAAGTTTGGCAGCTTGGGCAGTATGCAACAACTCTATACCCTTCTGTAAGAATATTATTCTCATGAGCGCGTTTGAGTAATTGCCATTCTCTTTCAATGTATTCATCCTTGTATGTCCAATATGCATTTTCTTGATTAAATGACATACCTAATTTTTTATCAACATCAATCCATTTGTGATGAAACTTTGAAACAATTTTTTTACATTGTGCAACCAAATTTTCAATCTGTTGTTGTGTTGTAATTTCACCCTTGCCGTTTGTTATCCCAAGTTCTTTCTCAGCCTGTAATTCCACTGGAAGACCTTGTGTGTCCCATCCAGCGTTAAAAATTACATTTTTTGAATTAAGGATGCTGAATCTATACCACAAGTCTTTGAAGACACGACCTCTAAGGTGACCAGCATGCGGTTCACCATTTAATGTGGGTGGTCCCTCAATAAACATAATTTTTTCTCGCTGATCTGATGAGTCATCAATCATTTTTTGCAAATCAAGTTTTGAAACGTATTCTTTTGTTGTACGTTCAATCTCTTTTAGATCAAACTTACTTGTCAATTCCATATATCGCACTCGTGCATTTATCTCTTATAACAGTACGTGAATTGTGAGACATAAGTTGAATGAAAATGTTTGACAACGTTAGCCAGAAATTAATAAACTCCAAAAAGATAGTTTTTGTAACTGGCGCTGGAATATCTCAGGAAAGTGGAATTCCAACTTTTCGAGGTAAGGACGGCCATTGGCGAAAGCATGACCCTATGAAACTTGCTACAATAGATGCATTTTTTGATGATCCGAGTCTAGTTTGGGAATGGTATGAAGATAGAAGAAAAAATATCCTATCGGCAAAACCAAACGATGGACATTTTGCAATTGCCAATATGGAAAAACTCAGGGATGTGATTGTATTAACACAAAATATTGATGGGCTTCATCAGCGTTCAGGTAGTACGAATGTTTTGGAATTACATGGAAGTATAATTCGTATCAAGTGTACACATTGTAGTTTTTCCGACAACATAACTGATAATTTTGAGTCACTTCCACCCAAATGCACATGTGGAAACATACTCAGACCTGACGTTGTTTGGTTTGGGGAAGCATTACCACAAGATATTTGGAAAAATGCAATGGAGGAAGCTAGTAGTTGTGATATTATGATTATAGCTGGCACATCTCTTGTCGTTTCGCCTGCAAATACATTGCCAATATATGCAAAACAAAATGGAGCCACATTGATTGAGGTTAATCCAGAGAAAACAATGATGTCAAATGATATGGATCTGTCAATACAAGATACATCTGCTAACATACTACCAAAAATTCTCTCTGTTTTAAAAAATGAATAATCTTTGATCGGTGTGGTCCCCGCCTGAATTTAAGCAAACGATGAATAAGCTACATGACAAACGGAGACGAAGTCATCTATCATATAACATGCTTGTTTGATTTAATATGATTTCATTGAATTCATTTGACTTCGAATATATAGATCATAAACAAGTTTCATGTATTGGTTAATGTTCTTGTAATTGGTTCCGGTGGTCGAGAGCATGCGATTGGTTGGAAATTAAGTCAAAATGATAGCGTTGATAGAGTTTTTCATGCACCAGGGAATGGTGGTACGCCAAACAATATACAGATCCCTGTAGATAATTTAGACGAACTAGCCAAGTTTGCTTCTGAGAATGATTGTTTCACTGTTGTTGGTCCAGAGGCACCACTTGCAATGGGTATTGTTGATTTTTTTAATGAAAAGGATTTGAAAATATTTGGACCTACAAAGAAAGCTGCACAATTAGAGTCTAGTAAGATTTGGGCCAAACAATTTTTGAAGCGTAATAACATTCCTACCGCGGCATTTGAAGTATTTGATGATCCAATAAAAGCAAAAGAATACGTAAGTCAGGTTGGTTATAATGTTGTAATAAAAGCTGATGGTCT
The DNA here is from genome assembly GCA_902590655.1 of uncultured marine group I thaumarchaeote. Lineage (GTDB taxonomy): Archaea > Thermoproteota > Nitrososphaeria > Nitrososphaerales > Nitrosopumilaceae > Nitrosopelagicus. Next base: position 2,555 of record CACIXQ010000019.1, on the reverse strand, counting down.
AGCAGCGGGCAAGGGTGTGATTGTTTGTAATAATAAGACTGAGGCTGAAAAATCCATAGATATGATGTTGGTTGATAAAAAATTTGGTAATGCAGGAAGTAAAATAATAATCGAAGAAAGAATAGATGGTATCGAAGCATCATACATTGCATTATCTGATGGCAAAATTGGGATACCAATGGCTACAAGTCAAGATCACAAGAGAGTATTTGATAATGATGAAGGACCTAATACTGGTGGAATGGGTGCATATTCCCCAACACCAATCATGGACAAAGGCATTTCTCAAAAAATACAGGAAAAAATTATTGATAAAACAATTTCATCTCTAAAGGATGAGGGAATTACATTCAAGGGATTCCTTTATGCTGGCATCATGCTAAAGGATGGTGAACCATATGTTCTTGAATATAATGTTAGGATGGGTGATCCTGAATGTCAACCAATCTTAATGAGAATGGATTCAGATCTTTTTGAATATTTGATGGGAAGTGTGAACGGTACATTGGAAAGCATGCGACCAATTTCATGGAAAAACAAATCTGCGGTTTGTATTGTTCTAGCATCAAAGGGATATCCAGAATCATATCCAAAAGGTGATGAAATTTTTGGATTAGAACAGGTATTCGATAATGGGTTCATATTTCATGCAGGAACAAAAAAACAAGATACAAAAATTGTAACAAACGGTGGTCGTGTTTTGGGTGTTACTGGATTAGGTGATACTTTGGAATCAGCTATTAATCATGCATATGACATTACCGAGAAAATTTCATGGGAGAATAAATACTTGAGAACCGATATCGGGAAAAAGGGTCTATCTTACTTGTGAGATTTGGATATTTTCATCTTCTGTAACTATCCAATCCATCTTGATATCATGTGAATCATTAGGTATAGATTTTATGATTTGTTTTGAATATGTCAATGATATTTTTACAGCATCAGTTGATGAGAGAAATTTATCATAATAACCCCTACCGTATCCTAATCTGACTCCCAATTTTGAGGCACCAACTGTTGGTATTAGTACACAATCAATTTTTTTTGCTTTCTCACAGTTATCTTTTGGTTCCATAATTTCGAAATGTCCCTTTTCCAGTTTTTCAAGGTTTGGGACAATATAGAATTCAATATTATCACCAATAACCTTAGGCAGAAGTAGATTCTTGCCTTTCTTCAATATGTCTAGCATTATACCATGCGTGTCTACTTCACTACCAATTGGGAAATAGCAAGCAATGTTTTGTGCATTGGTAAATATTGTATTCTTCTTCAGATTTTCATGTATTTGCATACTTGTAATTTCTCTTAGTTCAGCTGAAGTAGCATCTCGTTTTTCAAGGAGATGTTTTCTTAGTGCAGCCTTTTCAATACTAACCGACAATTTCTTTACTTATTGATGCAGCAGTGACAGTATTTTTTAATAGCATAGCAACAGTCATGGGTCCAACTCCACCAGGAACTGGTGTAACCCATGATGCCTTTTTAATTACATCGTCATAATCTGCATCACCAACTAATTTACCTTCATATCGTGAAATTGCTACATCAATCACAATAGAATCTTGCTTTATCATATCAGAGGTTAACTTGAACTTAGATCTATCACCAACAGCAGTTATGATTACATCTGCATTTTTACAAAATTCATTTAGATTACTAGTTTTTGAGTGACATGAAATTACAGTTGCATTATTTTGTAATAGTAAGTGGTACAGTGGTTTTCCTATTAGGTTACTCCTATTGATCATCACTACATTTTTTCCTTCGAGGTTAATCTTGTAGTAGTAAAACATCTCCATTATTCCGGACGGTGTACATGGTTTTAAGATAGATTTTCCAATAGATAGCAAACCAACATTTTGTGGCGTTAATCCATCGACATCCTTTATTGGAGATATTCTTGATATTGTTGTGAACTCATCAAGTTGTTTTGGTAATGGTAGTTGAACAAGTATTCCATGAACATTCTTATCACTATTTAGATCATCAATAATTCCATCAAGCTCTTCCTGTGTCGTGTTAGCAGATAACTTATGATCCTTTGTTTTAATTCCAATTTTTTCACACGCAATGTGTTTATTCTTTACATATGTTGCAGATGCAGGATCGTCACCAACCAACACAGTAGCCAAGCATGGTATCACATTTTCTGAACTCAACTTTTCAACAGCATTTTTTAAAATATCTTTTACTGCATTTGATACTTCAATTCCATCTATCTTTTGTCCTACCATGATTGTGTGATAACGTATAACTATTTAATTTAAGCAGAAATGAAAGTGTTTTTGGTTCTATGAGGCTACTTGTATTCAGTCGCTTAAATAGAAATTTTGTATGATTTACGTATGATGAAACTTAGATGCTCATACTGTGCCACAAATTTCTGTGATCAGAATTGTAAATGTAAGTGTCATAGTAAAATCTGGACAAAAAACCAACCTAAATAATTTTAAAAACCATTTGAATCTAAATTTTAAAAAAAAAGATGGGTAACGACTCCCATCATAATAACATGATATAGAATCAACGTTAGTTTAGAATAAAAGCCG
>CACIXQ010000018.1 GCA_902590655.1 uncultured marine group I thaumarchaeote | reverse complement strand
ACAGCTGGTGAAATCGTATATGGTGGATCACAGCATGTTGGAACTGCTGTGATTCAAGTATGTAAAAAATTTCCACGAATTCGTTCTGGTCTTAACATAAAATATGAACCAAAAATTATTTCTAACGCAAAAAAATCAAACTTCACTGTTCTAAACTACGACAGAAGTAAAGAACCAAAAAAATCAAAACAAAAAGAAAATTCTTCCATTTCCTGGGGAATATCTAATTGCCTAAACTCAAAATCACCTGACATAATTTATCATAAGGGTGATATTGGAAAAGAACCAATGATACTAATCTTTGGTAATAATCCTAACGAGATAATACAAAAAATTTCAAAATTGAGATTAGCCCACTAAAAATTGTGTAACTTAACATAAATAGTGCCAGAATGAGAATACAAATTCATGAAAGCTGTGATTCTTGCTGGTGGTTTGGGTACAAGACTTCGTCCACTTACTAACAAAAAACCAAAACCAATGCTACCGTTAGGTAAGAAACCACTATTAGAACATCTAATCAAGTGGATTAAAAAAAATGGTGTGAAAGATATTGTTCTTTGTGTTAGCTACCTTCATGAAACAATTGAAAAATATTTTGAAGATGGCAGTAAATTTGGCGTCAACATCGAGTATGCTATATCAGGTAGACCACTTGGTGATGCAGGACAACTAAAAACTGCACAAAAATTTATCGATGATACATTTGTTTGTGTTTATGGTGATTCTCTGTTCGATTTTAATCTTAGAAAAATGATAACTGAACATAAAAAAAAGAAATCATTTGTTACAATGAGTCTTTGTGAACATAAAACATCAATCAGTTATGGTGTTATTGATACTAAGAATAGCGGTAAGGTGTTAGCTTGGAATGAAAAACCTGAGATTAAATCAAAAATCAATATGGGATGCTATGTTATGGAGCCTAACATCCTGAACCTTATTCCTAAGGGTAAAAAGTACGGAATGAATTATGCAATAAAAAAAGCAATGTCTAAACGTAAAACTGTTGGAAGTATAGTAGTAAAAAGTGGGTTCATAGATATTGGTGATAAAAAAACTTATGAGAAATTGAGATTAGAATACAGAAAACGTGGTAGGATTTGATTTAACATGCCAGAAATTGAAATACGTGAAATTAAGGAGAACGATCTTGAAAATGGATTCTTAGAAACATTAGATTTTTTGAGAAAGGCGAGTGACCTTGATAAAAACAAGGCAAAGGAAATTTTAGAAAAAATAAAACAAAATCCAAATCAAATAATTCAAGTGGCAATAGATGATAAAAAAATTGTTGGTTGTATTACATTATTAATTGAACAAAAATTCATTCACGATGGTGGACTTGTAGGCCACATCGAGGATGTAGTGGTAAGAAAAGATTACGAAGGAAGGGGAATAGGAATGAAACTTGTCACATCTATGTTAGAATATGCAAAAAGAAAAAATTGCTATAAGACAATTTTAGATTGCAAGGATGATGTAAAACAATTCTATGAAAGAATTGGATTCAAACGTGAATCAAATGGTATGAGATATGATCATGCCTAAAAATATTTTTTTGGTCTTTTTTTAAGTCTAAACAACAGTGCTCCTACTACTATAATTGGTATAGAAACAAGTACGAATAGTGGAGGTGTGATCATCACAGTAAATACTTGATAGTCTTTGGCTATACCATCTAACATTGTGTATGCATACAACATGCCAACCAACAATACTATTCCACCAGCAATTACTAACCACCCAATTTGCTTTGATCCAAACTTCCTAGCAATCATATAAGATGCACCAGACATGATTACGCCAGGAGCTACTCCGATTGATATGAATTGTAATACTTTTGACGCGGGTTCAATAGCTATTTCTGGCTTACCCATGTAACTAAAAATTGAAATTATTTCTCCTACAAACATTGCATACAAACCAATGCCAGCCATTGCAATGTAAGCGCCATATTGTAGTGCCATAGGAATGGAATTTCCTTATGTCTAAATAAACTATTTTTATTAATCTATTCCAACAAGACCAGCTAGTTCTTTTCTACATGCAGCCCCTAGTAATTTAGCTGAATTCTCAGGCGAAGTTGTGTTAAGGAACACATTATAGCCTCGTTCAAGTCCAGACCAACTACCAGTAATTGGATATACTTCAATGTGCCAATGAATCTGGCGGCTATTTTTCTTTTCAGGTGATAGATGAAAAGCCAAGTTAAATGATACATCTTTCACTTCTTTCGATAAACCGCCAAGTGTAGCCCTCAAAATTAATGAAACGTCATTGATCTCCTTTTGAGTTATCTTTGAGAAGCTTGTTGCGTGTTTTTTTGGACATATCCAAAATTCAAAAGGATAAGAAGGTGCCCAAGGACAAAATGCAATGAATCCCTCAGTTTGTAAAATTTGCCGTGGGCCAGCAGTTTCAGTATTTACCGCCTGGCACATGGGACACACGCCCTTTTCGTTGAGTATTTTGTGTGAAGATTCTGCCTCCTCTTCAATTCTTGGGGGTAGAGTTGAAAAACTAACCATATTGATATGTGAATGTTGAACATCTGCTCCGGACTCTTTGCCATGGTTAACAAAGATGGAAACGTAAGTTACTCCCTTTTGTGTATACAGCCATCGAAGTCTGTCCTGAACCACAACCAAGACATTTGACCACTGTTCAACGCTTATAGTGGCAAGAGAATCTTTGTGATCAGGTGATGCCACCACTACATAGTGGTATCCATATGCTGGCTCGCTATACAATGGTCTATCACTATAGGTGTTTGGGGTTGATGTTGAAACAGCAGGTTCCTTGCTTTCAAATACACGAACTGACCAATCTTTAACAAAATCACTTTCGTCATCTTGTAATCGTTGTAGCATTCCGTCTTTTGCAACCAATGATAGTAATGATGGATTTGTCATGGATTCATTTCCAGGGCAATAAGGACATTTTTTGGAATCGGTACTTTTTTTTGTAGTTGGATGGACTATAACATCACGCTCAAGAACGTAATCTTTTCTCATATCCCCCATGAAGAATGATGGAGTTTCTGAGAGTTAAAATCTTTCCAAAACAATTTCAAGATAATAATTATCATAATGATCGCTACTTTGATTACAAGCTTTTAATCGTCCAACTATTTCATGAAAACAGGGATTAAGAAATGGCTGATGACAATCGCATTAAGATCGTCTATGTACTATTAGACGGAGTTGGTGATCTACCACATCCAGATTTAGATGGTAAGACACCGCTTGAGGCTGCAGCAACACCAAACATGGATACACTAGCAAAAAATGGCGTGATGGGACAGGTTATATCAGTAGGAAAAGGCATAGCACCTGAATCAGATATAGCAGTCTTTAATATGCTAGGATACAGGTTTCAACACTCTGATTATGCTGGGAGGGGTGTTATAGAAGCAATTGGGATTGGGATCGATTTTAAGGATGGAGATTTAGCATTACGTGGTAATTTTGCTACATTAGATAATGAAGGTCAAATTATTGATCGACGTGCAGGAAGAAAAATTGAGAGAGATGATGCAGAAAAAATCTCAAAAGAAATTGAAAATGGTGTTAAATTTTCAAATCCAGAAGCATCTGTAGTTATAGCACCAACAATTGGACATAGAATAATTGTAAGATTGAGAGATAGCAAACAACTTTCCTCAGAGATTACAAACACCGACCCGGCTTATACACGAGTAGATGGAATGGGAATAGCAAAAGCAGTAAGTGACTTTATGAGAATAGAAAAATGCATTCCGATGGAACAAACAGGGGATGCATCTAATGCAGCCAAATTAGTAAATGAGTTCACTGAACAATCATTAGAAATTATGAAAAATAGTGATGTGAACAAGCAAAGGGCACAAAAAAATAAAAAATTACTAAATAGTATATTGCTACGTGATGCAGGTAACAAATATCCAAATGTGAAACCGATTAACGAATTGTACACAATGAACTTTTCATGTATAGTTGATATGCCAGTGGAGATAGGTATTTCCAATATTCTTAAAATGAAGGCATTCAATGCTGGTGGTCTTACCGATTACGAAGAGAAAGCAAAGGTTGCAGCACAGGCAATGAATACTGAGAATGCAATATACGTACATCTGAAGGGACCTGATGAATTTGGGCATGATGGTGATGCGATAGGTAAAATGAAAAATATTGAGGAAATTGATAAGAGGTTTTTTGGTACGCTTCTAGACAATATAGATATCTCAAAGACTGCTGTAATGATTTCAGCAGATCATTCTACACCATGCATTAACAAGGGACACAGTGATGATCCTGTCCCTCTATTAATCTCTGGTAATATGATAGAAAATGATAATTCTCAACGTTTCACTGAGAAGGAAGGAAAAAATGGTACAATCGGATTGATTGATGGTGCAGATGTGGTAAAAACTGGAATAAGTCTGTTTAAAACATAAATGTAAAAATTTCTTTTTTATCTAACATCCCAATCACTTTTTGTTTAACATCATCAACATTAATTTTACAATATTGTCCTGATTTGTCATCGAGTTTTTCTAGTGCACGACCAAGCACTGAGAGACATATATCATCTTCTGCCTTTTGATAATGTACTAGTGCTGCAGCAACTAGTATCAACCCTTGAATTAACTCCTTTTCTTCTCCTTTGGTTTGTTTCCACGCACCCTCCAGCGCTTCATGACATTCCCAAAACCGTTCGTTATTAAAATAAGAGATTCCATCTTTAACTAATTGCTCTTTTTCAATTTCTTCTTCAATTATGAGCCTAGAATCACCATTTTCCCCAATTGAAGATAATTTTTCTAGTAATAGCTCAAGATTATTTTTATGTACAGAAACATCTAGTTCAATGAATTTACTTGATACTCTACAATCACGGATAACAGCAGTAATTCCATAAATTAGATCTCGTGAATTATTGAGTATAGTTGTTGCATCCTTAGGTAAATATTTGGAATTTTTCAGATGTAACATAAATCTGTCCATACTTTCTTCTTATGCTAATTTCATAAATTTGTTGAGGTTGGCTTGAAGATTTATATGAAATACTCAAAGGGCTTTAAACATGTCAATGATTGAAACATTAAGTGATGAAAAAAATTCGTTTTTATCTAGACGAGAGATTACTTGTGATTTTAAGGGATTGGGTGGAAAACTAAAAAAACTTGAAGCTATAGATATGATTACTAAAGAATTCAAATTGGATGGAAAGATTGTAATTCCAATTAAATTACAAAATTATACTGGTCAGCCAAAAATCACTGGTACATTCTATGTCTATGATGACGAAAAACTTGCAAGGGAACATGTTAATCCTATTATTTTTGAGCGTTTGGACAAAGCCAAGAAGGCTGGAGAAGAGAAAAAAGATGAGGCTGATGCGCCTGCCGAGAAAGCTGATGCACCTGCCGAGAAAGCTGATGCTCCTGCCGAGAAAGCTGATGCACCTGCCGAGAAGGAGAAAGATAAGTAATGGCTAGTAAAAAAGGGACCAGTCCAAACGTCTACAAATACTACAAAGTAGATGGTGATAAATTATCAAAGACGCACAAGATCTGTTCTCGTTGTGGTAAAGGAGTTTTCATGTCAGAACACAAAGACAGAAAAACCTGTGGAAAATGTGGTTTGACAGAATTTTCTCAATAAAGTCTTTTTTTCCTTAACTTCGATGCTTTCAATTCAAAACTTTTAATTTTTGAGGTAAGTTTTGGTGCAAGTCTGATTTTTGATACTAGGTCAGGTGACAATTTTGCAGTATTGGTATCTAATGTGATGTTAGTTGTAGGGAGGTTTTTTTCAATCCAATATTTTATCACCTTATCCTCCAGTTTATAATCTCTAAACCCTGATGGAAATTTTTTTGTTATATGTGAAAGTAATGTTTTATCACTAAATACTGCACGTGGTTCAAATAACCTCTGGTTGTCTGCATAAACATTTTCAAAAAGATTTGCAGAAAGTTCGTCAGATATTAATTCCATGTCAGAAATTTTACGCATCAACTCCAAATAATGCAAAAATTCATGCGCCAAAATTGCATGTATCGTTCCCTTCAAACCATATGCAACTAATGGTGCTGATATCTGAATAACAACATGCAAGTTATCGTTAGCAACTACAGGAATTGTTCTTGCAAATAGTATTCCATATTCGAATGAATTTACATTTGACGATGACATAGTTACTGATGGCTCAACGTATGCTATAGGAAAATTTACGCCTGATGCCTTCTCTATTCTAGAAATACCAGAAATTACTATTGGAAAGCGTTTAACAATTAAAGAATATTCTTTCTCCGGAAGAATACCATTCTGAAATGCTTCTTTAACTTTTAGTAATGGATTCATTGGTAGTAACCACTATTTTCAGTAAAAAACTGTTAATCTTAACTTATGATTAATTATTTTGACAAATTTAATTCAAAATAATGAACAAATGGTTAACCCATTCCAAGTTTACGAAGGAAGCCTTGCATCTGTCTGCCCTTAGATGCCTTCATCATGTTTTTTGAATTTTTATAATTTTTTACTAACTCCTTTACTTCATGTTCAGGCCATCCAGAACCACGTGCAATTCTCTTTACTCTGGATGCGTTTAGAAGATCAGGGTCAGCTTTTTCACCATTATTCATACTTTGAATAATATATCTCCATTTGTCAATACGTTCTTCCATTTTTTCAACTTGATCCTCCTTAACCATACCCGATAAGCCTGGCATGCTGTCAAGTAGGCCCTGAAACGAACCAACCTTTGTTACCTCTTCAAGTTGGTAGTAGAAATCTTCCATGTTCATTTTACCACTTGATATTCTTTTCATACGAACATCATCAGCTTCATTCTCTAATCTTTTAGCCAAGTCAAGTACTGCTTGAATGTCACCCATACCAAGCAATCTTCCTACAAAACGAGTTGGAGAGAATGTTTCCAAGTCATCTATACGCTCACCTGTACCAATGTACATTACTTGTGCGCCAGTAGCTGCAGAGGCAGCTAATGCACCACCACCCTTAGCTGAACTATCGAGTTTTGTGATTATTATTCCACCAACTGGAATTGTTTTATGAAATGCTTCAGCTTGAGCATGGCATTGTTGACCAATTGTACCATCAATTACTAACAATGCAAGATCAGGTGAGGCAACCTTATTGATTTCCTTCATCTCATCCAGTAAATCTTTTTCTTCCTTGTGTCTTCCAGCAGTATCAATCAAAATTATATCAAGGTTAGAATTCTCAAAATGTTTTAATCCATTCTTCACGATTTCAGGTGAATCCTTATTTTTTTCATCACCATAAACCTCAACGCCAGACTTCTCACACATAGTTTGTAATTGCACTAATGCACCAGGTCTAAACGTATCAGCACCGATTACACCCAATCGATAACCCTGTTTTGATAAGAATCTAGCAAGTTTTGATGTAACAGTTGTTTTACCACTTCCCTGAATTCCTAAAAGGAGAACCTTGTTAATTTTACCAGACTTGAAATGAAATTCTGTGTCGTTACCCAGTAATTTTGCCAGTTCATCATACAATATTTTTACAATATGATCCTTTCTTGACAATCCAGGTGGAGGCTTTTCATTTAATGAACGATCCTCAATATTTTTGGTTATCTCAAGTACTAGCTTAACATTAACGTCAGATTGTAACAATGAACGCTGAACATCCTTGGATAGTTCTTTGATGAGTTCTTCGTCAACACCCGACGAACTAACTATTTTTTTAATAGCAGATCTTAGACTGGATTTTAGATTATCAAGCATTAGAATCTAAACTCGCATCCTCTATTTCAAACCTTCCTCTGTATCCATCCCATATAGTTTGTGATTTGTTTATCTTAATGGGATGTGAATAAATTGGACAGTCTGTAACAAATGTTTCAGCTTCCCCTCCTTCAAAATTTAGATTAAATCCATGCTTGCTAGACAAATTGCTAAGTAATGATACATCGTCTATGGAAATAATTTTTCCCAGCCATGTTTCATCCAAGCCATCAGATGAAACACTTGTCAAAATAAATTTGAAATTAGAATCAAGTAAGTTAATCATGTATTCTTTTGGGTTTGTCTTCCATAACGGAGTAATTATGTTCAAATTATCTTCTTTGCAAATTTTTTCAAATTTTTTTTTCTGAAATTCACTAGAAATACCACCATGCACTAATCCATCAATCTGAAAATCTACTCTTGCCTTTTCTATTAATGCTTCAAGTACAGACATTTCATCTGATAAATCATCAGAGTTTGAAGTTGAAGTGATTTGTGGAATTTTCAAAGTTTCTGATTGGAGTTTGGTTAATTCTATGTTGGGAAAATGTAGTAAATGACTGTTATCTGATTTAGGAAATACAGTAATCAGACATTTTATGTCATGACCCATTTGTTTTGCTTTGTAAATAGAATAAGTACTATCTTTCCCTCCAGAGAATAACGCAGCTAGATTCATACAAAAAACTACAAATCAGAACATTTTACTTTTTGCCAAGAGAAAAATTAAGGACACTTCAACACTCGTAATCGTCATCATTATTCAGACGGCTTTTCCAATTATCATCAGTATCCTGTTAAGATCACTTTACGCGCATTATTTTAGTTCTGCCCATAACATTCCAATATTCAATATCCTTACCCTGCTCTAATGTTCCCTCAAGTTCTTCCTCAATCATGTCAACATCGATTGTTTCAAATGTCTCCGAGTCCATAACCTGCACATTAGAGCCTACTATAGAAATTATCTGAGCTGCTCTTTTGTCAATTAATGGTACATGTATCTGCATGTTGACTGGACCAACATGTGGACGTTTTTGTCCATCAAATATTCCTACTCCAACTATTCTTGCTTTAGCTGATCCATGTTTACCTGGTTTACTTGTATCATACTCAGTAATTCTACAAGGATCGCCAGTTGGTTGATCAGATACTGGAAGCAAGATGTAAGATCCAATTTTCAAAGATCCCAATTCAGTAGGCTTGCTCATGATGAGAAAAGGATCATGAGGAGCTTTTGAACTTTTCTATTTTAGTTTTTCAAGGAGAGAAAGGCTAACAAAGTTGTTCATCACAACTCCCTTACGAGAAATATCCTGGCGTGTTTTCTCACAGTATTGGTTTATGCTTTGTGGGCTACGTGCATCAGATACTTCTACAATAACAATTTTTTCAGTATGTGGGAATGTAAATTTTGGCTTGTCGTTGGAAAAAAGATTCAAATGCGCAAATCCAGCCTGCCGTATCTTGTCTTTTTTAACTATCGTTTTTGCAACATCAGATATTGCTTCAGAATCATTATACTCCAAATAGTATGTAGAGATGAACTTTTCTTCGTTTTCTAGATCTCTTTCAAAAAGCTGATTATCAACAGTAAAAACGAATGTAGGTTTTGTATTAGTAAATTTTTCTGCATCTTTGATGAGTTTTTCCTCATCTTCAAATTTTGCTAATAGATAATGGTTTGTTGAGGATGGGAAATATGGTTTACATTCCTCTGAAAAAGTTGCGGTAACAAAGTATATTGATTTTATATTTCTTGAAGAACTCCACATGTCTTTTACGTCTATAGAGAACTTATCATGCTGATATGGTACGCAGATATATCCGGATTTTGTATTTGTATGCAACATAGAGCTGGAATCACACCCATACTTATTTTTTCATGATCGTTCTCCGTAATAATGAACAAAATTTTAGTCGATAGTTATTTAACTCCTAAATGTTTCGGTGATATTGTCCCAAGTTAGCTCAGCCTGGTAGAGCTTCCGGCTGTAGTGGTTGGCTTTTGGCTAACTGAATTTCCAGCCTATCAGGCATACAGAAACCGGGTTGTCGAAGGTTCAATTCCTTCACTTGGGACTTACAACCCAATTTAGGGATTAATTACGCTACGACCTACAACTTTTCTATTTTTTAGATCTTCTAGTGCGGTGTTTGCTTCATCTATCGAATAATGTTTTGAAACAATTGGTTTAATGACACCACGTTTGGCCAAATCAATTAGTTCTAGCATGTCATTATAATTTCCAGTATATGCTCCCTGTATTGTAATTGCCTTTAGTGGAATTGAAACCAGTGGCAAGTCTACAGCGCCACCAAATAAACCGACTAGTACTATATTCCCTCTCTTTCTAATGACAGCAAGGTCAAGTTTTACAGTAGGAGGAGCATTAACAAAATCAACTATACTGTCGGCACCCTTTTCATTACAAATTGACATTATTGTCTTTGATGATTCAGAATCTTTTGTATTTACAATATTATGTGCTCCCATCTCCTTCGCTTTGCTTAACTTCTCATCGTCTAAATCAGCACAGATTATGTTAGCCTTAGAAAGTGCACGTGCAATTTGAACTCCCATCAAACCTAGACCACCAGCACCAACTATCAAAATATTCTCTGGTGAATTTGACATCGCCTTTTTTATTGCAGTGTAAGCAGTGAGACCAGAACATGCTAATGATGCAGCGCCATCTAGATCAATTCCTGAAATTTTAGCCAAAAATTTGTAGTCTGGAACTAGTGAATACTCAGCATATCCACCATCCTGAAAAACTCCAAGTGATTTTGGCGCTTCGCATAAATTTGTATCACCTTTCTTGCATGTTGGACAATCACCGCATCCTATCCAAGGATATACCAATACATCGTCACCAACATTGATTCCCTCTACAGAATCTCCAATCTCTGTTACCGTTCCAACAATTTCATGACCAGGTATGACAGGAAATTTTACACCTCTATCTGTAACTTTCATGAATCCATCTCCGGTATCATAGCCACCTTCCCAAAGGTGTAAATCACTATGACAAACTCCCACCGCTTTGACTTTAACTACAACTTGTTTACCAGTAGGTGTCGGAGTATCAATATCAGATATCTTTAGAGGTTTATTAGGCTCTATGATTTGTGCTGCCTTCAACGTCGAATTTTTCAGTTTATTATAATATAAGAGTTGACTGGAAGCAAGAAAAAAATAGATTTGATAGTATTAGTGAATCGCTATCATACAAAATATGTGACTGAAGAAGAAATTACTGGAATATCCCAAGAACCTGTCAATATTTTGTTTAATCCATCTGTAATTCAAAAAAAAGATGTATGGCAAATTAACCTCATAGAAATTTTGAAGATATTAATAAAAATACTAGAGGAAACTGGGAAAAAAGACTTGAAGGTTGCGGGAATGGCAGCTCTCTCTTCATCCCTAATTTATCGAATGAAAGTAGAGAGTATTTTTGCCCTACAAAAGGCAGCGATGGAGAAAAAACCACTAACCAACAGGCGTGATGTGGATATCGATATCTTAGATATGCCATACAGGCACGAATCAACGTACCCCGTATCACTTGACGAACTACTAGAATTACTCGAAAATTTGATTGGTTCGATAGCAAATCCTCAGCGTTCACGAAGGAGAGGCCAACTAGATTTTGAACCTACCGAGCCACCAGATTTCAAAGACTATTTTGTTTCATTTGAGAATATAGTTGAAAAATATGAGGATCTAATCACTCGTAAAATTACATCCACGGGGAGTGGATTGTTAAAAGAAATTGTAACTGATTTAGACAGTTTAGACTCGATAAGATGCTTTTTTGCAATTTTATTTCTTGCACAAAAACAAAAGGTCGAGTTGGTTCAGATGAATGACGATATTCAGATAACTTTGATTGATGATAATAAGAAAGGAGATGAAGATGGGCAAACTTCTAAATGAAGAACAAATAGCAGCACGACTCGAGTCGGCATTGTATTCTGCTGGAAGACCATTAACTGTAGAGGAACTAGTCAAAGCTGCTGGAACAGAATCACGACAAAAAACTATTGCTGTGTTAGAATCAATTATTAAAAAAATGAAAAACACATTCAAAGCTATTGAAATTGTTACATTGCCAGATGGCAGTTATGTATTTCAACTTAAACCGGAATACAGTGCAAACATAAGAAAATATGCATCGAAACCACTCTTATCAAGAGCTACACAAAAAACATTATCATATATTGCATTAGAGCAACCAATAAGCTCAAAACAACTTTTAGAAGTTAGGGGATCCGGTGTTTATGGGCAGTTAAAGGAATTACGGCAGCTTAATTTTGTTGAACATCAAAGTGTTGGAAGGTTAAAGATCTACTCAACTACAGAAAAATTCCAAAAATATTTTGGGATTGAGGGTGATGTTACCACACTCAAACAAAAATTATTCAAAAAAGTCAGGAAATAACAAAAAATCACATAATCCATTCGATTTGTATAAATTAGAGTTAGTTAGACTGTGTGCATGAAAAGACCAGTTGAAAATTTGGATACAAGCAAAATAACAGGCGGACGCAGACATCCATTACGTTCTAGACGAAAATATGAAATGGATAGATATCCTAACGAGCCACTACTTGGTGAACAAGTCACTGTTACAAGAAAGGTTCGCGGAAAAAATAACAAAACTGGAATTAAAACAATTGATTCTGTTAATCTTGCAGTAGACTCGAAAGTAAAAAGAGTGAAAATAATTAGAGTGTTAGAAAATGGTACAAACAGTGATTATCAACGTCGTGGAGTCATTACAAAAGGTGCAATACTTGAAACAGACGAAGGAAAATGTAGAGTTATTTCAAGACCAGGACAAAATGGTACCATAAACGCAATACTAGTAAAGTGATCTTATGAAAGATTACGACCACATCGTAATCTGGTTAGATTATTTCAATAAAACATTGTCTAGACAAAAAGGAAGAAGATTACCAAAAGAGAAATGTATTTTTGATCCATCACTAAATGAACTAGTCGAGTCAGCAAAAGCTGCTGGTCTTGAACCAACAGGAAGTGATGATCAAGTAAGATTTCCAAAAAGACCTTTTGTTAGATCGGGATATATCATGCTAGAAAAAAAATTACCAAAAACACAAGTCCTTGACAAAATTTCAGAAAAAATGGTTGCCAAGAGAGCAAAACAGTCAAAATAAAACTCAATCTAGCTCCAAGCTAAAGTAAAGTTGACAGAACGTTTGATCAATCATTAGACGTCCTTGTATGTAATTGCAGGAGGTAGGGGAAATTTTGCATCTGGCCAATAGTGGCAGAGTCATAGTAAGACTTTCTAACACAGTGTCTGCTGGACAGATACTTTGTGATGAAAGTAGTACTAAGGTTGCAAAGGTTACTGAACTAATAGGGCCTGTAGCCAAACCATATGCATCTGCTATGTCTTTGACCAACAACGTCAAGAAATTTGTTGGAAAAAAGATGTTTGCTTTCGACATTCCTCCTGCAAAAAAACAAAAACAAAACAGGAGAAAACGAAAATGGAAACAATAGAAGTAGAAAGATGCACGGTCTGTGAGTCGTCAATTATTGATGACACAGAAAATGGCGAAAGAATTTGTTCTGGTTGTGGAATCGTCATGCAGGAACACATGGAAGATCATGGTCCAGAAGCAAGAAGCAATAACTTAGAAGACAAGATGAAACTTGCTAGGGCAACTGGTCAAACATCATATTCTCAACACGATTTGGGAATAGCTACAGAGATCTCCATTGGATCCACTGATTTTAGTGGAAAGAAGATCAATGCAGAAACGGCTAGTCAAATGCATAGATTAGGAAAGTGGCAACAAAGAGTGAGAGTCTCCTCATCACGTGACAGAAGATTGTCAAACGTCTTGGGAAGAGTTTCAGAAATTTGTAACAGCTGTTCACTTCCAAAAAATGTTATAGAGACAGCCTCAATCATTTACCGAAGCCTTGATGGAAAAAACATCAAAGTTAAAGGAAAATCGGTAGTAAGTATTTCTGCAGCAGTAGTTTACATGGCATGTAAGCGATGTGATGTAGTTCGTTCCCTTGAGGAGATTCTGCGAGAAGTTTGCCCACCAAAGGATGTAAAATCCAAAACAAAACTGGCTTCAAAATATTATAGAACGCTAGTGATGGAACTTGGAACTGTTACAACACCAACAGTGACCATGGATAAATACATCTCAAAGATTGCAAACATGACAAATACTGACACAAGAGTGGAAAGACTATCTCTTGAAATTGCTGACAAGACAAAAGACCGTAATCTGGCTGACGGAAAAGCACCAAACGGAATTGCTGCCGCGTACTTGTACATCGCATCAATTCTTCTTGGACAAAGTGTTCTTCAAAGAGATGTGTCAACTGTCTCAGGTGTAACGGAAGTTACCATACGAAACAGATGTAAGGAAATTCTTACCAGTTTCAAGTTGAATATAGCTCTTAGACCAACACTAGCAAAAAAATAATCTTTTTTTTCTTTTTTTTATTTTACATATACTGGGTAAGCAGGTTAGGAATAGCTAAAATTAGTCTCGATTATATACAGAACTGAATTTTAGTCACCATGGCAACTCTGGAAATTAAAGACCTTCACGTTTCAAGGGAAGGCAAGGAGATTCTGAAAGGTGTTAACCTGAAAACAGGATCAGGAGAGGTTCATGCTATAATGGGTCCTAATGGCTCTGGAAAAAGCACTCTAGCATACACACTACTCGGTCATCCAAAATATCAGGTAACAGGTGGCGACATTTTGTTAGACGGAGAAAGTATTTTGGACTTGAAGACGGATGAAAGAGCAAAGAAGGGACTGTTCTTGGGATTTCAATATCCTACTGAAGTTTCCGGTGTAGGTTTTTCTCACTTTCTTAGAACATCATACAACGCACTAAGTAAAGCACTCAAAGACGATGAGCGTGAAGTATTCATCACTGTAAGAGAATTTCAAAAGTATCTTAAAGAAAATGTAAATGATGTTGGTCTAAAGGATGATTTCCTATCAAGATATCTCAATGAAGGATTCTCTGGTGGTGAGAAAAAAAGATCCGAGGTGTTACAGATGACTGTGTTAAAGCCAAAAGTTTCAATCTTAGATGAACCAGATTCAGGTTTAGACATAGACTCTGTACAGGCAGTTGCAAAAGCAATTAGCAAAACGTTTGATAAAAACACAACAACAATCATGATTACACATTATGCAAGAATTCTTAATTATCTAGACAAACTAGATTTTGTTCATGTCTTTGCTCAAGGAAAAATCTTGAAGAGCGGTGACTCGTCTCTTGCGGGTGAACTTGAGGAAAAAGGTTATGATTGGGTATTAGAAAAGAAATCTGATTAAACCTTGGAAGCAACAGAAAACGAACAATATTTTTTCAATTTTTCATTCTTTAAGATTGATCCAAAATGGAGATGGATGGCGGATCTAGCCAAAGAAGAGTCAGCTAAAGAAGTTGAAAATGTAATTATTAATTCTGGAATTAGATATAGATCATATTCAACACTTGGTTTGCGTGACGATGCAGAATTCTTGCTCTGGTTTGCGGCAGAGACGGTTGAAGAAATTCAAGATGTAATTTCAAAACTTTACCTTACAGTATTTGGAAAATACATCATACCATCACGCGTTTACCTTTCATGCACAAGATCTTCTACATATGCAAGAAAAGGCACTCTTCCATCATTTGTTTTAGGCAATGAACCACAAAAGTATGTAGTAGTATATCCATTTACCAAAACAAGAGAATGGTATCTCTTACCACAGGAACAAAGACAGAAGATGATGGACCAGCACATCAATGTGAGTGAGAAATATCCTCAAGTCATACTCAATACAACATATTCATTCGGAATAGATGATCAAGATTTCATGTTAGCATTTGAATGTGACAACTTGCGTGACTTTCAAAACCTAATCATGGATCTAAGACAGACTCCAGTCTCTGCATATGTTGCAGTTGACACACCAATGATTACTTGTGTCAAAAAGGATATAGTCCCTATAATTACAAGCTTGGGATAATGAACGCGTTAAAGGAATGGGCAACTGTTGTCAATGCCCTTGAAAACGGAGATCAAACTGTACTTTTGAGAAAAGGAGGAATTCTAGAGGATTCATCAGGCTTTGTAGTTGAAAATGAAAAGTTTTTTTTATTTCCAACATTTGAACACCAAGAAACAAGACATCTCAAACCACAGTTCCACAAACACTTGGAAAATGCCCTAGCAAGCAAACCAAAAGATGGGGTTAACAATATCACTTCTTTCGCTCATGTGTTATACCAAAAGGACATCGACTCTGAAGATAAGATAAATGCTCTTTCACCATTTCACATTCTCAGTGATTCTTATGTCAAGGAAAGAATTGAGTGGTTTCCAGAAAAATCAATGAAAGCACTATTCTTGAGAACATACAAAGTTCCAGAGTTTGAAATTCCGATAAAATCAGAATATCAGGGATGCAAATCTTGGATAGAATTAAATGAAAAAGATCGTGATGCAAAATCAGTTTTGAGCGACGAAGATATAGAATCAAGAATGAAAGAGTTCAAGGAGATTGTAAATTGAAGTATAAAAAATTAGGAAAAAGCGGAATAAAGGTTTCTGAAATAGGATTTGGTGCATGGACAATAGCGCTAAACTGGTGGGGAAAGGAGATTGAAGAAGACGAAGCAAAAAGAATGCTAAAGAAAGCATATGATGTTGGAATCAACTTTTTTGAAACCGCCGATATGTACGGAAAGGGAAAGAGTGAGAAACTGATAGGGGAAGTTTTTTCCGATATGCGTAACGAAGTTGTCATTTCAACAAAGTATAGCTATGATTTTGAAAACGTTGACCAGATTGGCCACAAGGAACTGCCACAAAGGTTTGATGCGGAATTTACAAACAATGCGCTAAAGAACAGTCTTGCTAGATTACAGACTGATTATGTTGATGTTTATGGCTTGCACAACCCAAAACTTAGACACATTCATGATGACATAATCTTCCAAACCCTCGATGGCTTGATTGGGGATGGAAAGATCAAGACATACCAAGTAGCATTGGGTCCCGCAATAGGCTGGACGGAGGAAGGAATTGAGGCTATGGAAAGGAAAAATGTCAGTGCAGTACAAACTGTTTACAATATTTTAGAGCAGACGCCAGGTAACGAGCTTATTGAAAGAGGTGTAGAGAAGGACGTTGGCATACTGGTTCGTGTTCCTGATGCATCAGGAATACTGACTGGCAAGGTTGATGGGAATACTAAGATTGATGAAAAAGATCACCGCTCTGTCCGCAAGGGCGAATGGATTAAGGCATCACTGAAAAAAGTAGAGCAGTTACGTCCAATAGCAGAAAGAAACGACCTTAGCATCATTGAACTTGCAATCAAGTTCATCATTTCAAAGAATCCAATCTCGTCTGTACTACCAACAGTCATCAGCGAGGAGGAAATCGAAAAATTTGCAGCAATGTCTGATGGAAACTACATCAGCAGTTCTGACATGAAAGAGATTGACGACTTGTATAACAGTTGGTGGAAAGAATCCCCTTACGAACTAAAGGCTACGGTGCAGTAGTATACCATGGACGATGAGGGAAAATGCAACGGCAAGTACTGGTGGTGTTGCAGACGCTGCTTACGTCTTCTTGTGAAAGATTTACGTGACATTGCTAGACCATCTAAAGATACGGACTGATATTATGAACGATGAGGAAAGAATCAAAAAGGCTGCAATGTTCATTGACTCATTTCTTGTAAGAACAAATACCAACCTCAAAAAATACTCTACCTCCAAAGACTTGCCGGATAACGAGTCGGTTATTGAGATTCTTGAAAGTCAAAAAAGAATATTAGAAAAAATTAAAGAAATCTTAACTTAGATTATTTTCTTTGTCTCTTTGACTTTTCCTTCTTGGTTTGTTCAGGCTCTGGGTCCATCTCTGGCTCCGGCTCTGGGTCAATCTCCGGCTCTGGGTCAATCTCCGGCTCTGGGTCCACTATGCTGAACTTTGATTTTTCCTCCAGCGTCAATGCCTGCGCAAGATTCTCATTTACTTTTAGAGCGTCCAATAGGTACAGGGTCTCTGGAATTCCATGTTTGTTCTTTGTCTCAACCACAACGTGAGATGTGTCCATCGGCTTTGCAAATATCATAGTGAAGACCACCTCAAACAATTCCAGATTCTTTACATCTGGGTCATGAGATATCCTGTGAGTAGCCCCAGCAACCTGAAAGAGCTGGGACTGCGAGATGTATGTGACCTGGTTATTCACAGGTGAGTAATCAATGTGGGCGGTATGATCAAAGTTTGCTGGTATGTTGAAAATTTCTGTGTGTACTGAGGCAAAGTGGATTTTTGTATATGTTGGATTGTGTGGTGTGCTAAGTGTGACCGTTACTGGCTGTCCAACCAGAACCTCGGTGGTCGGAACGTTGGTCCAGGTGTCTATAATTTGATATTCATCATTGTTGATTGCTATTGTACCACAGTTTCCAAGGATGATGTGTCTTGTACACATACTAGATGCCGTAGGTACAGCGGTATCAATCGTAAGCGTGTAGGTGTTTGATACTGTGTTGCCATTTCCAGTTGCATCTGTTGCTACACCTGCCGCAATACTCGCCGATACGGTTCCATCAGAGGAGCCCTGCACCACGTCAAATGTGTATGTGGTTCCGGATCCCGCAAAGTTGCTGGCTTCAGGAGAGCCACCATTTGCAGTGCCAGTAACTGTGATGTCTCCAACTACAAAGTTGCTGACAGACTCGCTAAATGTTGCTGTAAAACTCAGAGTGGTATCAGAAACTGTATCACCGGAATCACCAGTAGATGATGTGATTATGACAGTTGGAGCAGTCGAATCGATTGTAAACGTACAACTATTTGATGCAGTATTCACATTCCCATCCGAATCTGTGGCAACACCAGCTCCAACGCTCACTAATACCGTTCCGTCAGAGGAGCCCTTTACCACGTCAAATGTGTATGTGGTTCCGGATCCCGCAAAGTTGCTGGCTTCAGGAGAGCCACCATTTGCAGTGCCAGTAACTGTGATATCGTCAATTGTAAAATCACTGACAGATTCGCTAAGTGTAACGGTATAGCTTAAGGTGGTCGAAGAAACAGTATCACCGCAATCTCCACTAGATGTTGTGATTGTTACGGTTGGTTGTGTACTCTCATGCATAAACATGATGTGTACTGCCCCACGATCTGTACCACCTGCGTCATCATTATACTCTCCCACTGCCAAGTCATTAACGCCATTGCCATCCAAGTCACCTATGTTTTCAACTGATTCACCAAAATGATCATTATTATCTAAACTGGGACCGTTTGTGGTGGAACTGTTAATTTCTATGGTGGAATCCACAGAACCGTCAGTATTCATGAATATGATGTGAACAGTCTCATCAACCCTTTCTCCTACTGCCAAGTCATTCACACCGTCGCCATCCAAGTCGCCCATGTTTACAACTGACCATCCGAATTGATCACCATTTTCAATTGTAGGACCGTTTGTGGTGGAACTGTTAATCTCTACAGTTGAATCTACAGAACCATCTGTATTCATGAATATGATGTGCACAGTCTCATCAGTTGATTCTCCTACTGCCAAGTCATTCACACCATCGCCATCCAAGTCGCCCATGCTTGTAACTGACTTGCCAAAATTATCACTATTTCCTAATGAAGGACCTTTTGTGGTGGAACTGTTAATCTCTACAGTTGAATCTACAGAACCATCTGTATTCATGAACATGATGTGTACTGCCCCACGGTCACTACCACCATTGTCATCAGCTCGTGCCCCTACCGCTATGTCATTTATGCCATCCCCATCCAAGTCGCCGATGTTTGCAGCTGACTGACCAAAATTATCATTCTTTTTTAAATTAGGACCGTTTGACGTATTATCATTAATCTCTACGGTGGAATCTACAGAACCATCTGTATTCATGAACATGATGTGCACTGCACCACGATTGGTCTGTCCAGACCCTGAACCCGCATCATCAAGCCGTGCACCTACTGCCAAAGCCATTGCTGTTCCACCGTCGCCATCCAAGTCGCCGATGCTTGTAATAGCGCGACCAAATTCATCATTATTATTTAATGAAGGACCGTTTGTAGTATCATCATTAATCGCTACAGTGGAATCTACAGAACCATCCGACTTAGCAAACGCCTCAAAATCTGACGGGAAATGAACAAGAAGTGAGCATGTTACAAAAAATAATATGAAAAAATGTAATTTCATTATTGTCGGATCGCTAGACGTTTCTTAAATTTTGGGGAAAATTTCAGATTCTAGGCAGGAATTTTTTCATGTGTGTGAATGCATTATTTGTATTATCTCTATACCGTCACCTTGAGCAGCACCTACAATCGCATATACCGAGTTGCCAATCGTGGCAATTGAAACCCCCTTTGCACCATCAAGCTCCTTTGTAGAACTATTGTATATTGATGCTACAATTGATGGATTAGATACATTGGTTATGTCAATGATTGTAAAAGCGTCATCAATATTGACAGACACAATGGCATATGTGAAACCCCTAATCGTTTCAACTTCAACATCTCTTGGACCGTCAAGACATCTTTCACCATTTGCTGCTGTACAAACACCAGTATCAGTACCATCTTCCAATTCACTGACATATACAGGACTGGCTGGTGTAGATATGTCGATTATACTAATGCCATCATCGTTATGTCCTGTAACAACTGCATATGTGGAGCTACCAATAGTGGTGATTGCAATACCACTTGCACCATCAAGCTCCTTATCCCCATCATCTACTACCACACTAACAGATGACGGACTGGCTGGTGTAGATATGTCGATTATCTCAATTCCATCGTCAATACTACCAGCTACAACCGCATATGTGGAACTGCCAATAGTAGCGATTTCAACGTCAACTGGACCGTCAAGACATTTTTCACCATTTGCTACTGTACAAACACCAGTATCAGTACCATCTTTCAATTTTCCGGTAGATGTTACGGATGTTGGGTCAGAGATATCGAATATCTCAATGCCGTCAGCAGCATAACCAGTCACAACTGCATATGTGGAACCACCAATAGTAGTGATTGCAACATCATATGGTCTATCATCCGAAAGTCCTAAGGCTAGAAAGGGATTGTCAACAGATGTTGGATTGGTTGGGTCGGAGATATCGACTATCTCAATGCCATCGTCATCGTAAGCTGCAATAACAGCGTATGGCGTACCTCCAATTGTAGCAATATCTAATTCAGCTGAACCTTCAAGTCTTACTCCACCACCACTGACATCGTCTAAACTACCAACAGATGTAGGACTGGCTGGGTTAGAGATGTCGTATATCACAATCTTGTCTGCCGCCTGTGCTGCTGCAACTACATATGTGTAGCCATCAATCGTATAGGTTTCAACGCCCCTTACACCTTCAAGATTAGTGTCATCGGATACACTGCCTACCGAGTGAACAGAATAACATACAATTCTTATACAATGTTGTTTGGACTTTGCCTTAAACACATCAAACTCTTTTTCTACTGTTTTTTCAATTCCTTCATATTCAGCAGTAACAGAAAGTATGTTTTCTCCATACCAATCCATGTTGGGAATTGTTATGCCACTTTTGTAAATCCCATCTTCTGTTGTTATCGTGTCAAAGTTATATCTTACTTCACCATCTTTGGAAATTATCATTGCAGTTATCGCAACATTGTCAATCAGACTTCCACGAAATTCATCAAATGTCTCTATCTGAATGAAGTATTGTTCACCAACATGAATCCAA
>CACIXQ010000017.1 GCA_902590655.1 uncultured marine group I thaumarchaeote | reverse complement strand
TGCTAATTGCTCTTTGATTTTACTTATTTTCTTTTCCTTTTTATTTTCCACGCTTTTATCTACCACCAAAATCACCATTAATTGTATTATCATCTAGAAAATTGGATACAATATAAAATATCACATAATGTTGATTGTCGAACTAATTTTGACTAATAATTTAAATCTCATTCGTATTCATAGACACTAATTGCGTCTTAGAAAATTTAGAGTACAGGCATTTCGTTGCATCCATGATTCGGGTGATGTTGTAGTGGGTGACTTAGCAGCATTTGTTGGTCGAAATGAGAGTGGCAAAACAACAATTCTACAAGCACTAACATTGCTAAACAAGGAAGAGGATGTCTCTGATCTTGATCTGTGTGATGAGATGACTGAGCGCCTTAAATCTGAGATTCGAGTTGTTGAGGGAGATTTTGACTTAAACCACGATGAGATTGAGATAATTAAGGAAAAGTTTCCTGATTTAGAGTTAAACAAATTAAAAATTTTTAGGACAAACAAAAATCCCGAAATACAATATGATTTTGGTGGTGCTAATATTGATGAGAAGGAAGATGAAAATATAAAACAATGGCAGGATGTTACAAAACAACTGTCAACATTTGTTGAAAGCATACCAAATTACATAAGCAAAAAACTTGATACTTATTTTTTTACTACAAATATGCCAAGCAGTAAAAAAGCTATTCAATCTGAACTTGATGACTTTGATAATAATATACAGAATATAGCAAAAGATGAACAGCAGATACTCACTGAGTGGGAAAAAACCTATACCAGCATAGTCAAAAGTATTGGTAAAATTTCAATGAGTGATACTAAAAGTAACAGTTTAAAAAAATTCATTGGAGAAAACCTACATCCTAGGTTTGTTTACTTTTCGGATTATAAGAAAATTCTTGGAAACATAAACCTAACAGAATACATTAAGGAAACTGAGAATGAAGCTTCGGCAGGAATTGAATACATTGAAGGATTTGATAGGGCAGAAACTGTAAGAAATTTGCTCTACCTTGCTGAATTGGATATAGTACAGTTAGAAGGAATGAAGAACAGTCCATCAAAATTAATTAAATTTTTGAGTGCTGCAAGTAAAAATTTAACACAACGGCTAAACCCATCTTGGAAAGGCGAGGCAATCAACGTAGAACTAAGATTGAACCCTGGAAATATTTTGAGTGTTGTTCTGTCAGATGTTCATAGGGATGGAACAATAACTAACACTGGCTTGCTAAATAGAAGGGCTGAAGGTTTCAAATGGACATTTTCTTTCATTGTAAACTTTGCTGCAGAAACACAAAAAGCAGAATTGAAAGAAGCTATACTGTTACTTGACGAACCAGCACGAAACCTACATCCAACTCAACAAATGGGAATATCTGATCTATTGAAGAATCTAGCTGGTTCAAACCAAGTCTTATACGCTACACATTCACCTTTCATGATTTTTGACTACACGCCAGGCAATCTTCTAGTTGTTGAACTTGATAGGAAAAGACATCTAAGTAAAATTTTTTACGATTACTGGAAGGCTGATGATGCAACACTTACACCAATTCTCTATGGACTATCAAAAGGATTGGTTGACTCGATAACTACTAGGGAAGTTGGTTTTAACTCACGTCCACTCATTATAGTAGAAACAATGTCAGATACAATGTATCTTAATGCGTTTGATAAATTCCTTCAGGATCCAAACATATCAATGAATCCGCTAAATGTTGTACCAGCATATAGTAAGAATTCAGTATTACCACTATCACTATTCTATCATAATCATGGATACAACACATTTGTTTTGCTTGATAACGATTATGAATCAAATCAGACTGCCAATCAATTAAAAACAAATAAATTTTCTGAAACACAGATAATATTTTTTGAGATAGACGGAAAACTTCTCCAGTCAATAGAGGATTACATGATGCCTGAGGATTACCTATATGCTGTTAACCAAACTTATGAAATAAAATTACGTAGAGAAGGATACACAAACCTAACTACGGAAGAAGTGTTGATTCATGGGAAAAAGGGAATTATTGAAAATCTAAAAGCAGTATGGAATGATCATAGTGATGATGATTGGGGTGAGTTTGATAAGGAAGAGGTTTGTAGATACATATGCGGTAAGATTGCTTTGAATGATACAAGTTTCTTGACGGAAAAAACAAGAGACAGTATACGCAATCTATATCGCTTGATTGCAGAACGTATACGCCAATATCAGAATACAACTCCTATGGAAGAATTTTCAAATAAATGATGGTTTTAACTAGTAAAAGTTCATTAAAAATGCAAAATCAAACTACAATTAAATTAAAGTTTAATTGCTGACAACAAAATGATGAATAATATGAAGTATTATCTTGGCGGAATTTCTGCCTCATTGTTTCTTGTATTTTCTATTTTCATTTTATTCCCAATCATTGAGGTAAATGCAGAGGAAGGGATTTCTGTAAATCCAACTGGATATGAAAATACAATAGTTATTGAATTTGAAAATAATAGCGATTCTAAAATAAAAACTGTTAGAATGTGGCCTGGCGGGGAAATAACATTTGAATCATTCAAGTCGGAACCTGGTTGGGGTGGAGGAGAATATTCTGATGGTAAGTTGATAATATTCACCGCAACAAATACGCTAAATCCAGGTGAATCAGTAAAGTTTGGCCTAGTAACAAGTGAAAAAATAGATGGAATTAATTGGAAAGTGTTAGATCAAAATGGTAACGATGTAGATTCTGATAAGACAACAATTCTATTAATCTCTGAAACAACCTCAGACTTTGTTGAATCTGAAAGCGAGGAGGTTGAACAGGCTAAAGAGGAAGGAGGACAACTTTATGGTACGAAGAAGTTTATCCCAGAAAAAATCAGAGTTGGCTCGGATTTACGGCTTGCTGGAAATGGATTTAATCCGGATGAAAATTTGAAGTTATACCTTGATAATACCATATTAAAATCAGTTAATACAGATGAACAGGGTAATTTTTTAACTACAATCTCAATACCTGATAATTATAATGCCGGAACAAGTGAATTTATTATAAAAGATGAATCTGGAAATGTTCAAACTAGCAATATTAACATTGACGAGGCAAATAACAGATTTTTAAAGACTACAAAGTTTGATATTACAAATATTCCTGCAGAAGTAAGATACGAAGAAACATTAACTATTTCAGGTAATGCATACCCACAAAGTGCAGTTATACTTTCATTTGAAGATATGAATAGGATTTTAGAAAAAACTCGAGTGGTTATAACCGATTCAAGCGGAGAATGGAAATTTGAAGAAATGATAGACCGTAGTGAAAATGTTGGGGAAAAATATGTAATTATTGAGAATAATAATAATAAAAATACAAAAAATATCAATGTAAAATCGGATTACCTTTTAGAAATTTCTATATCTTCAGTAAGATATGATGTTGGAGATACTGTTAATATAACTGGAAGTGGTGAGCCCGCAAAAAATACTACAATATTGGTTAAAGATCAAAGTGGCAAAATAGTACATTACGATGTGTTTAGTAGTCAATCTAATGGAAATTTAACTTACGAATTTAAAATAGAAGATGAAATTTCTATTGGAACTTATGTTGCAATATTAAAACAGGAAAATGGAGCAGATGCTTCTTTGTTTGGTGTGGGTAAATATCCAACACCATCTGTTGTAACATTGATGGAAAAAACAAATTTTGGACTCAATTCTAAGGCTGTATTAAATATTATTGGACCTGCCTCATCTAATTTAGCTGTCAAAGTTCTAGATTCAAATGACAATATAGAATTAACAGATTCCGTCTTAACAAGCTCATCTGGTAAAAGTAAGTATGCTATAGATTTGGAAGGTCTTTCTTCAGGAATCTATAAGGCTGTTGTTAGCTCAACAAACGTCCAAGACTCGGTTAAATTTTCAGTGGGTCTCGAACCAGGATCGGGTGCAATTTCATTAATCTCAACTCAAGAAAATTATTCGCCTGGACAATCAATACTAGTTCTTGGAACTACAGGTTCTGATGCAAGATTAACTATAACTCTTTATGAGCCATCTGGTAAAGTGTCCAGTGCAACTGAAACATTTTCAGATGGCTCAGGTAATTTTGCCACAAGCGAAATAGGAATTCCAGTTAATGCTGAACTTGGTACTTGGAAACTTACTGCACATAGTCGTTTGGATACAAAAAGTATTGATATCAATATTACTGTGCCAACAGAAAAGGGTATAACGATAGAACTTGTTGATACAGAATTTGATTCTGGTCAAACTATGACAATTAAGGGTATAGCAAAATCAGATGACAGTCGTATAGATATTGAAATAGCCGATGAAAATGATACGGTTATCGCAATATTAGAAACACCGATTACTGCTGATGGTTCATTTTCAGTTCCTTGGGTGATTCCTAACAGTCTTGAAATTGGAATGTATACTATTACAGTAAGTGATGCTGAAAATAGTGACACTGTGACAGTATTCATAAACTGATTTTATTATTTTAAAACAGTTTTTATCTCTCATCAATTTTTACAAATAATATGAATTTGAAGAGAAGTATAGCGGAATATCCTAACTTCCCAAAAAAGGGTATTTTGTTTAGGGATTTCAGTCCTATCCTAAATGATCCTGCTGCAATGTCATTTGTTGTAGAAGAATTTTCAAAAAAATTTCATCCAAAAGATGTTGATGTTTTTGTAGGAATTGAATCTAGAGGATTTATTACTGCATCACTTCTTGCACAAAAATACAACAAAGGCATGGTAATGTTAAGAAAAGCAGGTAAGCTTCCTGGAAAAACTGTAAAAATTTCGTATACAATTGAGTATGGTAAAGCAGTACTGGAAATTCAAAAAAATGTGTTAAAGAAAGGTGAGAGAGTTGTAATATGTGACGACTTGTTGGCCACTGGTGGGACAGCAAAAGCAGGAGCAAAACTAGTTGAAAAGATTGGTGCAAAGGTTGCTGGCTTTGCGTTTATTATTGAATTAACTGATTTGAATGGAATTAAAGAAATAAATGAATACAAGACAGTTTCGTTGGTGCAATACTAATGGTTGATGATACAGCAGAGATTGGAATATTTGGTGGTACTGGAATTTATGATTCTGAAATGTTACATAATAGTAAAGAAATTACAGTTGAAACACCATATGGTAAGATATCTGATACAATTACTATAGGTGAACTTGGCGGGAAAAAAGTTGCATTCATGCCAAGACATGGGAAAAAACATTCTATTCCTCCACACATGATAAATTATTGTGCAAATATCTGGGCATTCAAAGAATTAGGGGTTACAAGAATTATTTCGCCATCAGCGGTTGGAAGCCTCAAAGAAGAAATAAAACCTGGTGATTTTGTTCTTCCAACACAATTTATTGATTTTACAAAATCTAGAAGAACTTCATTTTCTGAAGAGGGAAAAGTCATCCATATTTCAGTAGCAGATCCATTTTGCCCAGAGCTTCAGGAGATTGTTTCAAATGTAGCTAACAGTCAGGGTATATCTTTACACAAAGATTGTACATATACTTGCATTGAAGGTCCAAGATTTTCAACAAAAGCAGAATCTAGATTCTTCAAATCTACTGGGGCTGACATTATCGGAATGACGTTAGTACCAGAATGTCAACTCGCAAGGGAGGCTCAAATATGCTATGTATCAATTGCCACGGTCACAGATTATGATGTTTGGGCAGAGAAACCTGTAACTGCAAAAGAGGTTATTGATACTTTATCTAAAAATGTTCAAAGCACAAAAAAATTGTTAGTAGAATTAATCAATAAAATGCCAGATGATTTTACAACAAAAAGAAAATGTTCCTGTGAAAAGGCACTAACTGAGGCAGAATTTTAATCATCTACAAATGATTCTCGTTTCAAACCATCAGGAATACTTAGGCTTCCTGAGACAAGCTTTTTTTGTAAATCATCAATAACCTTCTCAACATTATATTTGAGAGATTTTAGTTTTTTTTCTGTCTCCTCAGATAACTTAACTCCAATGTTCTGACCACCTATACGACCAAATGCTATTGCAGTAAACTCGAATGAATTATTATCAATCTCAAATGTACCAGTAATTTTGGCTGCCATTTGTGAGCCATCAACGTTACTTACGTGTATTTTTATGTCCAAGTGAAATCTAAATTTCTACTGCCTTGTTTAAGTGATCTTCTACTAGAAAACTAGTATGATAATCATCGATAATACTATAATTCTCAATTTTAAGATCTAACATTTTCTCATCGGCTGTTTCATATTTAATAACTCCATTTTGTTTTAACTTTACAAGTTTCCATTTATCTTTCCCTTTCTGTAATTTGCTAATAATCACTCCCCATTTCTCATCATCTTCTATTCTTGGCATTCCCACAATATCGGTAATTGAATCTATTCCTAATTGTTTTTCTTCACAAAATTTTTTTTTGCAAACAGCACATCGCCATACATCAACACTGCCTATTGTCCGTTCATCTACGTTGATATTAACAGGAGCAAGGTAAGTGATTTGAGGATTTTCACAACACTTGTAAATTTTCGGAGTTTTTGGAGTCTCAGATGGTGTTTCGCTCATATTTTTTCACTTTTTTTTGTTATATTTAGTCCTTGCATCGTCATATGATTCCTCCAATACAACGCCAAGATTGTCAACAATGGTATTTTTTTTAAAGTCAATGCTTTCTCTCTCACACATTTTTCGATACATGTTTACAGTTGTGAATCGGGGATGCATTGCCTCAAATTCTGTTTCAGACATATCGATAAAACCACCTAACTCAACAAGTTTTTGGGATGTTTCTATCGCATCATCCATGGAAATATCTAAAGATTTAGCAATCTGATCAACTTCCATTTTTCCTTTTAATGTAACTAGTAAAAACACATCAGCCTGATTTGTAGTTAGTCTGATCTCAGATACCAGATCATTTTTAATTTTCTCATGATCCATCTAAGATTCTAAGAATTTATTCTAATTAAAGTAGCACTCTAAAAAATTCAAATATACTTTATATTTGGTAGAAATGATTTCTATTCGTTGTCTAAATTCAGCAATACGTCTTCATATACAAATGAAAAATCATTGAACTTCGTAGTTCCAATAATCGTACTTCTTTTCATTGGAGTTATTTACATAATGACACAAAGAGCCGATGGAAATTTTGTAAATTTCATTTTGGTTGGAGTTGCAACAATTACGACAATTTACTGGGTTCATATTATTAAGAAAATGTTGAAAAATGTAAAACCAAAGTATACTGCAAGAGAGGCAGAAGCCAAGAATTGGGTTTATGATTTAATCAAGGGTGATAATCAGTTTGTCTTTGTAGCTGAAGTACCTGGTCCTGATGATAAAATCATGGTTAGATTGATTGATGGTATATTATACATTAGAGGCTCTGGTGGTTTTTCAAAAGAAGTTGCAATTGAAGGATCAAATAGTATGAAGATTTCTGATTTCAAGTATAGAAATGGTGTACTCACACTACGAATAAGTTAAAGACTTTTTGCAATCTCAAGTTTTTGTGGTAAATATTTGTCTGTAATATTCGTTAGACCATACTTTGAAAATGCTTCAAGTTCTGCCTTTCTTTTAATTTTTATGAATACTTCAAGCTCTTTCTTCCAAAGGCCTTCTTGATATCTAGGATCTTTCAGTAGATCATGACATCTCTTTATGTCAGATTCTGTCATTGGTATGGTCGGAAGTTTGTATTTTTCAATATCAGTAGCCCATACCCCAACCCATTTTGCATCTGGAACAGTTAGCTCTCTTAGATGTGCTGCATTCGCAGAGCCAGATTTTATCACCATTGCAATATGCTCTCCGTAAACATCACCATCAGTCAAAATAACAACAGGAAGACTCAACTCATCATGAAGTCTTTTTAACAATGTTCTAGTTGAGCGAGGAGCCTGACCTCCAGTATCAACTATAATTGCTTTGAATTTTTTATCAACTTGTTCTTCAACAAATCTAGTAAACAAACCACCTTTCTCAATTGCAATTACAACCTCTGCACTAGTTTCTGTAAATTCTGAAGAGGTAAGACTTGGACCTATGGCATAGCCATCCGGATGATCAGACAAATTTGTTTTTTTTCCTTCATAACCAGGAACAGTGTATTCTATTGTCAAGTCACCAAACACACTACTACGCTCTTCCGGAAATACATGAAAAGATTCTCTTGGTGATGAAAGTACCGCCTCTAGGTCAACGATTATGTTATCAGATTCAGATTGGTCTTCAAAATCAACCGCAAATGCTTGAGAGGAATAATACACATCTCGAAGAGTTGAAGATTTTTTTTGTCCTGTCAACCTATTAGCAAAAAATGCTAGCCACATTAATTGAGTGAATGCACGAAGTTGTGATGTATTTCTAGAACTTCTAACTGCCGTATTTGAACCAAGTATGTACTGCCGTATTTTTTTATCATATACAATATTGCTCACTGAGCGGCTAGGAATTGAAAATTTTGGGAAATTTCCTTTGTCAAGGTCATCATAAATTTGTGCACCATGCTTTTTCAAAAGCTCAGCAAGGGTATTTTGCTTGTCTTCTGCAGCTTTCTTCTTAGCTTTCTTCTTCAACTATAGGTTCCTCCGTAATCATCTTCTTATAATTTGGTTCTTTCTTTTTACCAGCAAGCTCTGTACAAAATTGTGCTATCAGTGGAATATATTTTGAATAAAGATTCTTTCTCTTAATGGCAGCTTCAGCTTGGCCTCTTTTAGACATAAATGAAGATAATTTTCTAGATAGAGATAGTAACGCCAGTTTTAATTCACGTTCAATCTCAGGCCTATCCGCTACATTTTCTTTTCCTACTGTTTTGTAAGGCACTCGTGTAGAACAGATGTGTGATACTATCACCAATGGTGGATCTCCTTTTATTTTATAGCGTGACCAATCAGTATCGTTTACAACTTTTAGAACTACATCACTTCCCTCATCATAAAGAAGCGGAATTCTGTTAGCAAACCGATAAACTTTCATTCCACGACTAGAAATTTTTCCGCCATATGCAATGCCCATCTCTATGACAAACGGAAATCCTGAATAAGCTGAAGCCCCACGCTGTACAACTGCAAGAAAATCTGGTTCAAAAAATCGTTGCATGCCTTTTTCCAATGGAGATTCACCTAAAGGAGCCAAACAGCTTGGATCAGGTGCCATGAAATCGTCAAAGGATTGTAATGAATCAGTAAGTTTTACAAGCTCTTGATTTGTCATAGTACCAATTCTTTGTTCAGGTTTGAATTTTGAATATTCAGCAAACTTTTGAGCTGTAGTATTCCCAACTCTCTGAAAACGTTTAGTCAAAAATGAGGTTAAGGTTTCTCCCTGTACAGTGTTTGCTATTTGTTTGTAATACTCACTTTCAGGGTCCATATCAACGGAAATTGATTGTGATTCGCCAAAATCCCAGTAGGTTAATTTCTTGTTTCCTATATCAACATCCTCAATGGTGGTTTTGCTTAGTTTTTCAAAATCCATTTTTAAAAATGACATCACTGCGATTACTACGCGTACTGGACGAGTCAAAGTTTTCCATTTTTTTTGAGCCTTATTCATTATTTCCGAATGATTAAGATTTTTGTTAGATATTCCTAACTCTTTCCTAACTTTTGAGATCATCTTGTCGTCAACTGTTGGAATCTGATAATTAGTATCTGATAGCATTCGTCTAATTGTTTCCACATCAATTCCATGTGGATGAGGTCTGATGATTGTTGGTGATGGTGGCATCGTTCTGATAACTTTAGTATACCTGTACTTCTCACCCTTTGGATCATCAAAAGTTATTGTTGCATATGGTGTTATCAGCGAGGTTTGGTATACATAATCACGTATCTTAGAACCTGCTTTCGCATAGTCGCCCTCTAAACAAATGCTTACAGATAATCCAGTTTTTGCAGTTTCTTTTGTTTCATGTTTTAGAATGACAGGTTTATTCTTCTGTATATCCAAAAGCATTTCATATTCATCCTGAATTTTACCATCTGTTCCACTTTTCACAATGACAGGTTTGTTTGTTGTAATTTGACCATAAAGAATTGCCATTGTTGCACCCAACCCAAACATTCCTCTTGCCTGTTTCAGTCCAAATTTTGAGCCATACAAAACTGTACCAAACGCTAATGGGACATGTTTAGATTCAATTCCAGGTCCATTATCTGTAACCTTCAGGATATACTGCTTTGGATCAGGCTTTTCTGCATCAACAGCCTTTATCGACATGTGAACATCTGGTAAAATTCCACCATGGTCACATGCATCAAGAGAGTTTTCTACGAATTCACGTACTGCAGTATAAAGTGACCTAGTTGGATTACTAAAGCCTGCAAGGTCACGGTTACGATAAAAAAACTCACTAGGAGAAATTTGATTAAAAGTTTCTTTAGAAGACATCTTGATTTTCCCATAATTGTAGTCTAGCAAATTTTTCTTGCCTTCTTGCGGATTCAATTTTCTTGTAAACACGTCCATGCATGC
Source organism: uncultured marine group I thaumarchaeote (assembly GCA_902590655.1). Classification (GTDB taxonomy): domain Archaea; phylum Thermoproteota; class Nitrososphaeria; order Nitrososphaerales; family Nitrosopumilaceae; genus Nitrosopelagicus. Next base: position 11,537 of record CACIXQ010000017.1, on the reverse strand, counting down.
TTCCACTTAGTAGTGATTCAATTGCATCGACAGCAAGTTTTAGTTGTGTTGGTTCACCAATGATTGATACAGTTTTTCCGTAAACAGTGATGTTGGAGTTACTCAAATTTTCCATATTAATTCTCGCCTTACCGCCGTCACCTATTATTCTCCCTTTGAATCTTTCAAGTTGTTCTGGAGATTTTCCACCGAACTCACGTAAATTAATTACATGTAAAGTATTTTCACCTTTAAGTAATCTCATAGCTTTTTCTGGTGAAAATCCACGACCAATTGCTGTAACAATTTCCAAAGCCTTGAAAATTTGAAATTTTTCATCGGATGCATTACCTGAAATTTCAACTTCACCATTTTGACTATCTATATCTAATTTCACTGAACAGGTTTCTTCAATTTTTGATTTTGTTTTTCCTGATTTGCCTATTAGAACGCCAACTCTATCCTCTGGAATTCTAACTAATTTTTCAAAACTCATTTATCAAAAATTAGAAATCTTTTGGTATGTGATCATTTGCTTTAAGCCAATCTGTTTGTGGTAATGTATATCTCCACAATATGTCACCTCGTTCTCCCTCACCAAATTCCCAAGGTGCAATTATAACAATATCATTATCACGTATCCACACTCTACGTTTTAATTTTCCTCTAATTCGTCCTCTTCTAGTAACACCATCAGTACATTTTACCAAAAGATTTTCTCCACCAAGAAGTTTGATTACTCTTCCAAACATTTCGCCCTCCTGAGGCAGTTGTAATTCTTTTAATGCACTTTCGTTTAAGACCTTACGTTTACCCATAGAAAAAATTACAAATTTTTGTATATAATTGTGGTGATTTACATTTTGAAAACAATGAGAAAAGGAACTCCATCTATTACTTTAACTCCTTTCTGTGATCCAATTCCCATGTTTATAGATAAATCAATTATTTCCTTTCCAACCATGTTGATATTGTCTGATTTTTGCAAAAGGTCTCTTGCTTCCTCTTTCTCTACAATTTTTTCAGCATAATATTCTTCACTTATTTTGAGCCTAAAATTATCGCGATTGAGTGTTTTTCCCACTAGTTCCTTATCACATATGTTCAACATGTTTGAATCCTTATGCCTAATCAGGCGTGCAGAAAACATTAAGCGTATTTACCCTTAATTGTGGATTTTGCTCCGCATGCCTCACAGATAAGAAAATTAATTCTTTTTTCCTTCTCTATTCTTGTATCAGGACTTTGACAAGTCATACATTTGATATAATCAGTGACATAGATGTTAAGAAGCCGTGTAAAATCATCAGGATCTCTTTTGCCTATAAACATGGCACTATCACCAACCCTTTCAGCAGGAACCGCAAATTCCTTTGATAGATATTGTAATAGTTTGGCTGGATCTCGACGCATTATCTTAGGATATTCTGTAAAATTTCTCAAGAATGTTTTTTGTCCCTCCCACATAACATCAACTGGTGGAAGCTCAAATCTATTCTCTATGGCTTTCGAATCTTTGATTAAATTCTTTTCAATTCGTTTTAACAGCTTCTCATAGTCTACTTTTGCCATCAAAAAAGGAAAGCCTAGTTCCCCTATATGGGTTTAGATAAAAAGAAGATTCTATGGTTTTCCAATACGAAACATGTTAGTGCCACATTCAGGACAAGTACCCTTTACTGCAGGTCTTCCATTCTTTAGCGTAGTTTCTTGTGGATCTTTAATCTCCCTCTTTGTTCTGCACTTTACACAATATGCGGTTGTCATTCTAACCTTTCAAAAATAAAGTCGTATTTAGGATACTCCTGTAAATTTTTTTTTACTAGAAACTAGATGATTGGATGATTTTTCATGAAAAAGTCCAATACTATTTAACTGATTTTCATTATGCCGTAAAATTCATCAGTTTTTAAATAATTATCGGAAAATTCAGGGATTTATCTAACAGCATAATTCCAATGGGTTTGCAACATAAATAATACATTTTCATAATTTAGACATGGCGTCAAAAAAAGGAATTGCAGTAACCGTAGCTATTCTTGTTGGTGTTGTTGCTGCCAGTTTTCTTGTTTATTTGTTACCAGAAGATACAACAATGAAAATATCGGTTTCTGATTTTGAACATCATCTCGATATTACAAAGGAAAGAGCGACCATGGAAGTTACAGGTATTGATGATTCGTTTAAAAAACTAATGAACGGTGAAATTGAGCCTGATGAATACATAACTATTGCAGAAATTTCTTCATCACAGATTAATTCTTTGGTAATAGAACTAACTAACAGTGGTGCTACACAAGAATGGAGTGAAAGTTATGTAAACTATATTGGCTCACTGAAAAAACTTAATGACAAAATTACAGAAACTATTGTTGTTGCAAATTTGATTGATGATAATGATACGGATTCCATTGATGAGATATTATCAAAGATAAAACAGCTAGAAATAGAATCATTTGACTGGGCAAAAAAATCAGATGATTCTAGACCATAATTATAGCTGAATACTAAATTTCATAGTAAGAATGGTGGGAAACCATTAAAAACTAATTTAGACATACAATATAGATGTCACAGAATGGGAAACTAGTAAAGGATGTTGAGGCTACTACAGCAAACAAACTGCTAGTTATCTGTGTAGATAGAGATAATGATGTGGGAAGTAAGACCGGAATATCTACTCCTGTGGTTGGAAGAGATGCATGCATTGAAGCAGCACAAAGATTAGCTCTTGAGGATCCTGAAGATGCAGATTCTAATTCAATATTTTTTGCCGTTAAGACATATGAAGATTTGGTAAGCAAAGGATACGAAGCGCAAGTAATCACAGTTGCTGGTGTAGAAAACCGTGGTGTACAAGCAGATGAAAAAGTTGCTTCAGAGATAAAATCAGTGTTAGCGAAATTTTCTGCAAATGGAGCTGTTATAGTTTCAGATGGTGAAGATGATGAGATGGTTATACCTGTAATTCAAAATATAATTCCAATCGTTTCAGTACAAAGAGTAGTTATGCAAGTTAGTAGAACAATTGAGCATTCCTACGCTGTCTTTGGTAAATTCTTAAAGTTGGTAATGTACAACCCAAAATACTCAAAGTTCTTTTTGGGTGTACCAGGAATCTTGTTACTAATAGGTGGAATTGGTGCTGTTACTGGGTATAACGCTGAGATTTTTGCCGTACTAATTACTATTCTTGGTGGTGCCTTTTTGATCAGAGCATTTGACATTGATAAAGCATGGTCTAACTGGGCAAAACCTACGCCGGAAGGGTTCACTAGAATGTTTACACTAATTACTGGATTAATTCTCATTGCCGCATCAGTTCCAGCCGGTATAGCTACTGTAAGTTCAGTACAATTTTCTGATAACATGGGAATTACTGATATAATCACAAATGAAGTAGTGATAGGTCAATTTGTTTCTGGTATGATTCCATTCTTGTGGATCGGTATTGGAACAATATTTGTAGGAATTTTATTCAGTAATTGGTTAAACAGGAAATTAAGACATTTCAGTGATATTCTTAGAGTAATTGTTCTGGTTGCGTTATATCCTACTGTTCACCAGTTTACAAATATTCTAATGTATGGAGAAAGTTCATTTTCACTACTCGTGCCTTTGATTGCAGGTTTTGGTGTTACAGCAGCTTCTGCCACTCTCTTGATACGTCGATATAGAAAGAAAGGAAGTAGAGAACTAGATCAATAAATTTATTCTATCCAGAGTCATACCATAATAACACATATCTGCCTCGAACTAATTCCAAAAATATGACAGGTGATACATTATCAACGGAATGTTAGATGCTATGTTGAATGCATCTGGACTTTATAGATTCTATGCAAAAAGATTAGAAAAAGAAGTAGTAGAAGGTGATAGACCTAATCACATAGCAATAATACTTGATGGTAATCGTAGATGGGCAAAACGTAATTTGATTATGAAGGAACGTGGTCATTTTAAAGGTGCGGACGCAGTTGAAAACCTTCTTGATTGGTGTGAAGAATTTGATATAAAAATTATAACTTTGTATGTTTTATCAGCTGAAAATCTGGACAGAAAAAATGAGGAACTTGATTATATCTATGATTTAATCAAGACAAGATTAGAAAAACTGTACAATGATCCTAGAATTCATAAAAATGAGATGAGAGTAAAAGCAATAGGACGAATTGAGCTATTACCAGATTCAATAAAAGATGTTCTGTCTAGATTGGATAATGCTACAAGGGATTACAGTAATCATTTTCTCAACATTGCAATTGCATATGGTGGACAAAACGAATTGGTTGATGCAGTAAAAAAAATTGGTACTAAAATAAAAGATGGTAAATTGGATGCAAAAGACGTCAACAAGGAGATTATTGAAGAAAATTTGTACACATCACATCTGCCTCAACCTTCAGCTGATATGATTTTAAGAACATCTGGTGAAAAAAGAATGAGTGGTTTTTTGATGTGGCAAAGTGCATACAGTGAATTGGTTTTCCTAGATATTTTTTGGCCGGAATTTAGAAAAATTGATCTTATGCGAGCTATACGCACATTCCAGAAGAGAAAAAGGCGTATAGGTAAATAAGATAAGATAAAATCTATCCCAACATGGGAACTGAAAAATCTGCTGGTATTGTTTTATTTAGAAATGATTCTGGTAAAAATGAATTTCTGTTGTTGAAATACCCACAGGGGCACTGGGATTTTGTTAAGGGTAAAATTGAACAAAATGAGACGCCACATGGAACAGCACAAAGGGAAACAAAGGAGGAGACGGGTATTACTAATATTGAATTTATAGATGGTTTTGAGGAATCTGTTGAGTATGATTTTAGATTCAAAAAAGAAGATATTCATAAAAAAGTTATTTTCTTCTTGGCAAAAACTGATGAAAAAAATATCAAGATATCTCATGAACATGATGACTATCTTTGGTTAGAATATGATGATGCTCTAAAAAAAACTACATTTGAAAATGCTAAAAATGTGTTATCTAATGCAAATGAATTTTTGTCAGAAACTTGATGACATCAATTGTTTTGCAGTACGTGCAGGATTTTTGGAACCAAGAATTGTTCTGCCAACAATCAGGAAGTCACTACCATTTACGATCGCCTTCTTTACACTTCCACCTTGTGTACCAACTCCAGGAGAATAGATATCGAGTTTTTTCCCAGAAGTTTTCCTGCAATAGTTTATGATTTTTGGATAGGTTGCACCAACAACTATTCCATCAACACCACTTGATATAGCCCATTTTAAGAATAATTGATACAATGGTCTAGCCTTTGAATTATTTGAAAGTCTTACACTCATCTCATAGGATGCTTTAGCTTCTGGTGCACTCATATGGCATAACGCGATTACACCCTTGTTTCGATTGTGTGCTTCTGTGACAATTTTCTTGATAGCCTTAGGACCCATTATTGGGTTTATTATAATCGCATCAAAGCCAAAATTCCATAATGTTTTTGATGTTATTTGATTTGTATTTCCTATATCGTTCAGTTTTATGTCTGCGATAGTTAGAAGTCCATGCTGATGGGCAGCTTTATTGATTTTGGTGATCTCTTTTTTTCCTAATGGTAACAATACATGAAAGTTTAGTTTAATACCACACAGAAATTTGTGCATGGTTTTGATGTTCTTTATTGTTTGTGAAACGGTTTTTGTATTTGCTGAACTATAGTCATTTGCAAGTATAACCCTACTATTCTTGGCAGATTTGGAAATTCTAGTTCTGAATTTGGTCATAGTTGACCAATGGATGTGTTTCGCGTAGTTTAACTATTTTGATGTAAGAGTAGCCATGCTCACCGGTATTATCGACCAATATTGGTTCAGAACTATTAGTTGTAGTATGCTTCAAAAATGGTTTAACAGGTTCCTCGTTTAATACAACATAACAAAAGAATGAATCACCATCCTCATTGAAATTAAGAAAAACTCCAAGGAACCATTTCTCTTTGACTGGGAATGCAAATAATGGGAATGGTGCCTCTTCAAAACCATAACTAAGTTTAGCTAGGCTTCCCAGATCGTCTAGTTCGATAGGTTGGTATTTCGCTGTATTATTCTCAGGTGATGGTTGTAGAGATCGTGGCAATGACTTGATTTTTACAATTGGTGAATACATTTTTGATGCATCAAGGGTTGATTCCACCATTACAGATTCTTCCTTGCCGGATCTAAAACCATAACATAAGTAATGACTAAAATTTTCAACTGGTGTATAGTAAATTACTGGACTTTCCTTTAGCAAATCCATCTGAACTGAAAGAACTTTTGCGCCTTTATGTTCATGAAGAAATGATACTCTTGGTGCTCTTTCTAGTGCACAGACTAGCCTAGTAAATTCCAAAGGTGAGCGTACTTGAATATAACTTGGAAACTTGTCCACGGAAAATAAAGTCAGGGTACTAAATTAAAGGATAACCGAAGTTAACGAGACCTAACATCAATTGTGTCATCCAGGAGTGGACCAGTACCGATAAGCGTGACTGGTACTTGCAGTCTCTCTTCAATATTCTTGATGAATGATTTAGCCTCACTGCTCAAGTCGTCAAAAGATTTTACGCCTGCACATTCAGGAAATCTCACATCTAATTTTGTTATAGCCAGTTGTGTTGCACTGTTAAGCATAATTGCTCGTTGTGCTAAATCAAAATCAAATTCTGCAGCACGCCTAGGTCTTCCGGTTACTGTGCCAAATTCAGCCCATCCTTTTTTCTCGGTTTCCTCCGCACTGAGCTCATTAACAATTGGTCCTGTACCAACACGCGTCAAGTATGCCTTGAATACAACTATGACCTCATCTACATTCTTTGGACCCAAGCCAACATCTGCGCATATACCTGATGCAGTGACATCCTTAGAGGTTACAAATGGATAAGTTCCATGCCATAATGATAAATGAGTGCCCTGAGTGCCCTCAACTAGGACATTTTTTTTATCTTTTAACGCAGAGTTTACTTCATTTGGTACATCAACAACATACGATGAAAGTGATTCAACATCCTTAGCCATCTTTAGAGTTCTCATTGCACGCTCAGCATTTGCAGGACCCGTGCCTGATCCTGTACTGCCAATTTTTTCCTTCAATCTGCCTTTAGAATCCTGATCAAGATGACTCTGTTCAATTATTCCACAATGCTTGTCCAAGAATGCCCTGCCCGAAACATCATATTCCCCTATTTCTTTGAAAAAGACTTCGGGGTTGACAACTACTCCCGGTCCAATCATAACCTTGGCATCTTTATTTAAAAATCCACTTGGCAGCATGCGTACTTTGTAAGTGGTACTGCCATCCTTGATGGTGTGTCCCGCATTCGGTCCCGCTCCTCCACGAACAACAATTGATGGATTATCATTTTTTGCCAGATATGAGACAATTTTTCCCTTTCCCTCATCGCCAAAAAAGCCACCCACTAGTACGGTTGAAGGCATACACAGATGTTCTGGTTTTGAGCTATTTAATTCAACAACAAGTTATGGTTAATACCATATGTTACCAACAGTTAGTATTGTCAGAGCCAAACTATGCAGGAAATATAATCATTATACTAGCAAACATGCCAGATTTTCTTAGAAAACCAATTCTGAAGAAGAGGATGATGGAATTTTTTTCGATGTCAGAGCCCGAAAAATTAGAAATTATTAACAATGCTCTAGATGCAGGACCAACAATACCATTTCCAAACTTCTCAAAGCTCTTTAAGACATGGCTTGAAGTGCTTTGTTCAATTTCTGAGGAAAACAGACAGATTATGTTCTCAAACTACATCAAACAGATCATCAATTCCCCTGAAAAGATAATAGCATTCAACTTGGATGGAATTCTTGAGATATTCCTAAGCCTGGAAAGCTCCAATCAGGAGATTATATCACTTTCAATTCAAAATATAGTTAAGAATTTGGATGATGACTCAAAAAAGAAGTTTCTTCTTCTTGTTCCAGAAAACGCTAGAAGATTTATCGGTTTTTAGGATGGTTGCTCTTCTGGATTTCTATTGTCTTCATTTGTATAATCAACTATATCTCCCTCCGGAGTCATTACACCAACGAAGACCTTCTCATGTTTTTTTAGAAGCTTTCGATGATCCTTTAATGACATATCTAATCTCATCTCATTTATCACCATAACACGATTTTCTTTCCACTCTTCCCAACATTTTGCACAGCATGGATAAGATGCTGGAACTGGCTCTAATTCCTCACTGTCAGGGATTTCATTTTTACATTTGGTACAAACACGAGGCATGTTTTTGGTTAATTTTCACTCCTTTTATTTTTTTCAGATCAATAGTAATAATAGATAACGTGATTATTCTATAATATGAAGATAAAATGTCCAAAATGTAAGGAAGATGCAGAATTGACTCCAGATTTTTCTTTGGTTACATGTACAAAATGCAATTTAGAAATGAGTTATGGGGAATACGTTAGATATGTTGCACATTCTGATTCTAGATATTCTGATATACTTAGCGATTATGCCGGAAGTACGGAAGGTCAAACATCGGGCACCCTGGATGAATGGGATTAACGTTGAATGAATCAAAAAGTTAGAAAACTTGTTCTCAAACCTTATTTAAAACAGCAACAGAGTCAGCATAATTGGAATTCTTTCTTGAAATATCCCTAAACTCGGTTGGATTTTTAGTTGGTATTATTATTGGTGCCATTTCGTATATAGGATTCAAAAATACTGGAAGTCCTACACTGTTCAGGTTATCCATAGCGTTCTTTGCAATAGGAATTGGTTTTGGAATATTAGCTGGCGGTTTTATTCTTGACGATGTTATTTTTGAAACTGGAGACATTAACACGGGAATCTCAATGCTTGGTATTGCATCACAAGTAGTTGGATACTGGTTTATCGCTTTCTCCCATACCATCAAAAGTTTCTTTCCAAAATCAAGGTACTTTAGATCCATAGCAGTTCTGCCATTATTTTTGGTGTCATTCGGTTATGTAGAAACAATACTGCGTGCTGTTTCATTTATTCTGTTAGTATATGGAGCCATAGAAACTATGATAGCATATGCTCAGGGAAGAAAAAAAACAACTCTCTTTGTAGCAATTGGACTTGGGCTTTTGGGATTTGGTGAGTTTATTGGTTGGTACTCGTTTGTATTCCCTGAAACCATTTTGTACGTAGCCTCAATAGTAATGAAGATTGGTGGTCTGATATCGGTTGGAATTCCAGTCTCAAAAATCCCTCTACGAAAAGTTACATTCGACGAAAATTTGTAATAATGAATCCTCTGGTCAAAAATTTTTATCATCACAATATATTGGATAATAAATTGGAATCAAATGTAAGAAACTGGGAATAATGTATGGCAGGAAATAGAACACAAATCAAGATTGTTGGGGAGATATTAGACACAACAATGCAGGAAATTGATGAACATGAGGGTGCTACTGTCACACACATTATTAAAAATGCAAACATCTCCCATGGACGACTATCAAGAATCCTGAGCAACCTAGTTTCGCAAGGTCTTTTGGAGCAGGTGAACTCAAAAAGATCATGTCGTTATAAAATCAGTCAATCAGGAAGAGAATTTCTCTCAGCATACAAAACTTTTAGGGAGTTCTCAGACGACTTTGGATTAAATATTTAGTTAGAGACAACCACCACATAATGAAAGTAATTTGAAAATTTCATGTAATAATGATGATGTAGAGAAAGCGGCAAGCGCAATTAACAATGGTGCAGTTATAGTTTTTCCTACGGATACTGTATATGGTTTGGGATGTAACCCATACAACCGTGATGCAGTATTAGCTCTTTATGAAATCAAGAAAAGGGAAAAAACAAAACCACTTCCAGTAATTGGATATTCAAAGGAGGAATTAGAAAAAATTGCGGAGTTTAACCCACTAGAAGAAAAAATCGCAGAAAAATTTTGGCCAGGTGCAATCACACTCATATTGAAACTGAAAGACAAGGATATTCAAAAATCACTCTCACTTGGTGAGAAAATTGCGGTCAGGGTACCAAACAGCAAATGTGCTTTATCTCTTCTTAAGGAATGTAAATTGTTGGTGGGAACAAGTGCAAATATCTCCGGCACTGAACCATTTAATGATCCAAAGGAATGTGATGAAAATTTGACTGGATATGACTTGTTTATGGATGGTGGAATAATTTCAAGTGAAGGGGCGTCGACAATTGTTGAAATTGAAAATAATAATGTGAATATTCTTAGGAAGGGCAGCATATCAGAGGAAATGATAAAGGAGTTAAATTGAATCTGCTTGTTACATGTGCAAGGAATCTTGAGCCGGAAACGAAAAATGAGATAGGAAAAATACTTGGTGAGATTGGCGACCAGGAACCAGAAATACTAAATGTTGGAATGAGGGGAATTTTATTGGTTAAAACCAACATCGAGACATCAAGGATCATAGAATGGGTTAAAGACAAAGTTGTTGAAGAACCATGGCTCATCAGATATTGTCTTAGAATTATTCCAATTCAGACTATAACTGAAACAGAAATGGATAAAATTACAGAAAGTGTAATCAAGTTAAAGGATGTCATAAAACAAGATGATTCTTACAGAATTACAATTGAGAAACGTAATACTGATGTATCATCGACCGAGATAATCACTGATATTGCAAAAATATTTCCAAACAAAGTGTCACTTAATCAACCGGATTGGATTGTACTAATTGAGATTCTTGGTGATAAGACTGGAATATCAATTCTAAAAGATAGTGAGATTTTCAGTCTGGATAAGACAAAGCGAATGTCAGACTAGTACTGCAGCCTTTTCAACAATAATGTCTTCGAGTGAATCGTTTGATTGCACAGCCAGCAGATTATTTTTTGATATATTGAATCGCTTTTTTAGGAATGGCTGGTTGTTTCTTGAAAGCGGTTTCTGGTTGAGGAATGGTTTGAGTTCTGAATAAAGTCTACTCAAAGAGGATTTTTTTCCTATTGCAATTACCAAGAAATCTTCGTTCATCTTTCTTCCAGCAGTCTTGATGGCTTCTGATATCTGTGTAGTGGTTGCAAACCTAAGCAAGATGTCTGTTTCAATTTTTTTTGATAACATGGTATTTGCTTTTTTAGCCTGGAAAGAGATTGCAAGTATTTTTTTTGCATGATGTGCACTAAGAAGAAATTTTGGGTTTATTGCCTGAATTATCAGCTGCTTATGGTTAGTTCTAAGATCATCTAAAAAATCTCTATGAAGGTCCTTGTGAAACAGAACATCAAATATCTCCACACCTGATTTATCGATGGAAAACTGTATTCTGCGAGACCCTCCATGTATGATTGGTATGATGCTAATCTCATCATTGTCGCTCAACTTTGTGTCATAGCCTTTCAGTGCTGATGAATCAACGCCATTAACAGCTATAAGCAGGTTTTTTGTATCGAATTCTAATGTGTCTTTTGGTTTCATTTCGACAAGGTGGCTAATCAACTCGTTTATTGTGTCTGTCTTTTTTTCCAAAACTATTCTGTCAGTAGAAAATGATTTTTTGGCACCGCCAAGTAGTTTCACAGTAATCAATGCATTAGACCAGAATTAGTTCAA
>CACIXQ010000016.1 GCA_902590655.1 uncultured marine group I thaumarchaeote | reverse complement strand
TACAGCAACTGACACACCACCAGCAGGTTCTGTGAATATACCTTCTGTTTTTGCAAGTAGTAATATTGCATCGAGTGTTTCTTTGTTGTTTGATTCTTGTGCAATTCCATTATACTGCTTAAGTCTTTTTAAAACATAACGACCGTCTCCAGGATCACCAATCGCTAAACTTTTTGCAACAGTATCAGGATTTTCTACAGGAATAACATCATCACTGTTATCTTTAAATGCATTAACTATTGGTGCACAACCATGTGGCTGTGCACAATTCATATGCAATTTTGATACATTATCTAATAATGAAACTGTTTCCAACTCTTCAAAGCCCTTACAAATTGCATTAAGCATTGCACCACTTCCAGTTGGAACAATCAGTTGATCAGGCACTTTCCAGTCCAATTGTTCAGCTACTTCATATGCTAATGTCTTTGAACCCTCAACATAGTAGGACCGCATGTTGATGTTTACAACACCAACTCCCTTGCTATCACCAATTTGTGCAGCTATTCTGTTTGCATCATCATAAGTTCCATCAACAGCTATGTAGTTTGCACCGTATGACAAGGCTTGTGCAATTTTTGCATGTTCGATGTCACTTGGTGCAAATATGTAACATGGAAAGTCTGCTTTTGCTGCATGTGCAGCTGTAGCTGATGCTAAATTACCAGTTGATGCGCATCCTACAGAACTTAAACCAAATTCTTTTGCTTTAGAGATTGCAACGCCTGCCGGTCTATCTTTGAATGAAAATGTTGGGTTAACAGAATCGTTTTTTATATACAAGTTGCTTAATCCAATCTCTTTACCTAGTTTTTCTGCCTTAACGAGTGGTGTCATGCCAGCGTTTATGCTAACAATGTTAGACTTGTCAACAATTGGAAGTAACTCAAAATATCTCCAGTATGTTTGCTCACGGTTTGTAAAGATGTCCTTTGTTATAGTTGGAAAGTGATAATGAACATCTAATGGGCCAAAACACTCATCACAGATATACTTGAAAGTAGAGTCATACTCCTTTTTGCATTCCCTACACTGTAGGAAGGTCTTATCCATGCCAGATATTCGTAAAAGTATTGATAAAATATCCTAATATCAAGTTAAGTAATACTTAACTTTTGAGTGAGTTATGGAAACAGGTTCTCTCTCCTGTATGACATGCTGGACCTGCAGGTTCCACTAGATAGATTAGTGCGTCAGAATCACAGTCAACCAAAACTTCTCTAACTTTCTGTGTATTCCCTGATTCTTCACCTTTCATCCATAGTTTTTTTCTTGATCTACTCCAAAACCAAGAATTACCAGTTGATAACGTACGTTCGAGTGATTCCTTGTTTGAATATGCTAGTGTTAGAATCTCCTTAGTGTTAGTATCCTGCACTATAACAGGAACTATACCATTACCTTTTGAAAAATCAATGTTAGTGATGTTTTGTTCCATAATTTATCATAAACTGTATCTTTGTTAATCTTTACTATATCCTCACAGGGATTCCACTTTCTTTAATTAATTTTTTTACACGATCAACAGAATGCGTTTCGTAATGAAATATAGACGCGGCCAATGCCGCTTCCACATCAGTTTTTTTAAAAACATCAATCATGTCTTCAGGATTTCCACAACCACCTGATGCAACGACCGGAATGGAAACAGATTCAACAATTTTTTTTGTCAAGTTAACATCATAGCCATCTTTTGTTCCATCCATATCTATACTGGTTAGAAGTATTTCACCAGCACCAAGTGTCTCCATTTTTTTTGCCCACTCAATTGCATCAATTCCAGTTTCCTTTTTACCACCATATATGAATACTTCAAACCAGAATTTTTTTCCATTATCAGTAAATACATTTTTTTGTGCAGACACATTATAGTTTCTCTTAACGTCAACTGCAACAACAATACACTGTCTTCCAAATAGCTCCATTAGTTCGGTAATGATCTTTGGATTTTTGACTGCACCAGTATTAATTGCAACTTTGTCAGCACCACTAAGAAGTATATCTCTTGCATGTTGAAGTGTCTTAACACCACCACCAACAGTAAATGGTATGTTGATCACTTGCGCAACCTTAGAAACCAATGATTTTATTATTTCTCTATTCTCTTCTGATGCAGTAATGTCAAGAAAGACAAGTTCGTCTGCACCCTCATTACTATATTTTTCAGCTAATGAAACAGGATCACCTGCATCCTTAATTGACTTAAATTGTAATCCTTTAACTACTCTGCCGTTTGCTACATCAAGACAAGGTATTACCCTTTTAGTCAAAGTCATATTCTTTTGGCCTCCTCAATCGTAACTTGATTCTCATAAAGAGCCTTTCCTAATATTACGCCAAATGGATCGAGTTCTTTCACTTTTACGATATCCTCAATATTGGAAATTCCCCCACTAACAATTAGATTAACATTTTTGATTTCATTTACCATTTTTAGTGATTCCAGGTCAGGTCCATCTAGTGTACCATCTCTAACTATACTAGTCGATAAATATTCTGAAAATCCCATTTTTATGAAATCATTTACGGCATCAATTAATGCTACATCCGTAGTTTGTTGCCATCCATTTACAACTATGAGACCATCTTTGTGATCAACGGATATCACCAATTTTTCATTACCATATGTTTTTAGAAGTTTATCAAGTACAGTTTTATCCTTGAATGCAAGTGTCCCTATCACTACTCTTTGTGCAAATTCTATAGCTTCTTCTACAATCTTTTCATTCCTGAATCCTCCAGCAACCTCGACTGGGATTTTTACTGATTCAGCTATGTCTTTTAGTAACTCAAAGTTAGAACCAGTTCCAAGTGTTGCATCAAGATCTACCAAGTGAAGCATATCAGCACCAGCAGACTCCCATTTTTTTGCAATTTCCAATGGGTTTTCACTATAGATAGTTTTTTTCTTAGGATCACCCCTGTAGAGACGAACTACTTTTCCTTCCATTAGATCTATTGCAGGAATTATTTTCATTTTTTACATCCACTTAGGAAGTTACTTAGCATTAATGAGCCAATTTCCCCTGATTTTTCCGGGTGAAATTGTGTTCCAATGAAATTTTTTTGTTCAACTACCGCGGGAACCTTAATTCCATAATCCGCATTAGCTGCAATCAATCCTGTCTCGTTTGTCTTTATCATGTATGAGTGCACAAAATAAACCCATGAACCATCATTAACGCCTTCCAAGAAATTACTTTGTCGTTCTATCTCCAAACTATTCCAACCCATGTGTGGAACTTTCATTGTGTTTGGTAGAAGAACAACTTCACCGTCAATAACATTCAACCCTTGTTCCTTACCTTCCTCACTTTTTTTAAAGAACATTTCCATTCCAAGACATATTCCAAGCACTGGCATGCTTTCTCCGACATAATCTTTAAAGTCAGTTGAAGAATAATCACGTATACTTCTAATAGCAGGATCAAAGTTACCAACTCCAGGCAACAGTAAACCAGAATATTCTTTTGATTTGTTTAAGCCAGTAATGATGTCTACCTGTGCACCATTTTTTTCCAGTGAGTTTTTTAGGCTGAAAATATTTCCGGCTCCATAATCAAATATTGCAACTTTCAATGCTACATAGCACCTTTAGTGCTTGGAACCCCCTTTCGTTTTTTATCAGGTAAAGCTGCTAACCTAAATGCAACCGCTAATGACTTTATCGCTGCTTCAACCTTGTGATGATCATTTTCTCCATACTTTACAGTAATGTGTATGCATGAGTTAAGATTCTGTGTAAGTGATGAAAAAAAGTGTTCGATATCTTCCTTTGATATTCCTTCGATCTTTGTTCGTTTAACCAATAGTGTAATTTTGATAAACGGTCTTTTGATCAAATCAATTGATGTTTCTGCCAAAGATTCATCCATTGGAACTGATGCAAAACTAAATCTAGTAATTCCCGAACGATTACCTAACGCCTTATCTATTGCTGCTCCGATTGCTATTCCTACATCTTCAATAAGATGGTGTTCTATATTGTCCAGCGATTTTGCCTTTACAGTTAAGTCAATCATCGAGTGTTTAGCAAAGGAGGTTATCAAGTGGTCTAAGAAACTAATTCCAGTCTGAATTGAAGTTTTTCCTACTCCATCAAGATTAACTATAGCTTTAATGCTTGTTTCCTTTGTTTCCCTGTTTATTTTTGATGTTCTTGGTTTCATATGTTATCCTGAATCTCTCTTTGCTCTTAGACCTGATTTAATACTAACTATCTGTTTAACTTCATTCATTATTAATCCACCAGTGTAACTTTGTAGTTGTGCTTTCCTTCCAAAGTATTTAGTGTATTTCCATTAAAATTAGAATAGGTTCGACCATCAACTAAGACACTTTTTATCGCACCAGAAAATGTGACAGTTCCCTGATTTTCAATGGTTTCGAAAAATATGGATTTTTCATTATAATCAAAGTTAATCGCGTTAAATCTTCCAGGTTCGTTAAAGTGTACCGTGAAGGGCTCAGTGATTTCAAAATTTCCAATTTTTGTCCATACAATGTTTACATTATCTGATGGAATGAATGACAAATTTATTTTATTTCCAATCATTGCTACTGCACGCTGATTCAAGTTTGCGCCCAATGGAGTATCATCTAATGTATAAGCGTCTATTCCCCAAATGTATCCATATTCTCGTTTATGATGAAAAATAATTTTCTCGTAAAAATCTTTCATACTCTCAATATATTTTGGTTCCATTGTATCTTGATAAAGTCTAACTGCAGGATTCTGATTAATTAGGAATGCATAGGTCATCATGGATTCGTGACTTGCAGGAGAACCATCATCTTTTACAGCGTGAATGGCAAGTCCATTTGTCATAGTAATTCCATCCTGAAATGAAAAATCATAGTCAGATTTTGCTAGATTGTATGCCTTTTGGAATCTGGTTGGATTCAAATCATAAACCAAGAATAACGCATCATCTAGTTTACCATAATTCGCTTCAATAACATCTGATCTAATTGCCCCATCATAATCTACACGATAATTCCAAGTTTTACCATCCCAGAAATGATTGACTACAGCATTGGTATAATCATCGATAATCTTGTAGACATCATTATCTTCTGTTAGATAATAATAGTGAAGTAAAACTTTGAGGAAAACTCCTGCCCCATATTGTTGCATGAAAGGCTCCTTTACACTTTTAGTGTCCGCGTTGACCCATGACGGAATTAAGTTTGTTTCTTTGTCTCTCAAGTCCCAATATGCAAGGATAGTTCTTTTAACTTGTTCAAGGTAAGTCCTGTCAGAAGTGACCTCATATGCAAGTAATAGGGATTCTAATCCAACAGCGCCATCATATGACATATACATAGACTTGTCTAGCGGTTCTCCTTCAAGCGTGACAGATGAATAAAACAAATCTGTTTCACTATTAATTTCATACTCAATTACTGCATCCGCTAGTGTTTTCGTTAATTGTGCATAACTTGAATCTACTAAAGCAAGTTTTGCTATGTCAGATAGAATTTCTTGGTTAGTGTGTTCTTCATCAATTTTCACGACGTCTGTAATTGGATGTACATTCATCACAATTCCTGAATTATACAAATATGATTCTTCAATCAGATTAGCTATAGATCTTGAATTGTCAAGAAATTGTTCATGTCCAGTAATCTGATAAAGCCAAACACCAGACTCAAGCAAAGTTGGTTTACTACTATCACTTAATGAATCAGTTGCTGCATTGTATTCCACTGTATAATTCACATAATCAAAAAACTTACTCTGTAATCTGATTGAACCTTCATATGCATATAATGAATCGTTGACTACAGTATCCCAATCAAGTATGTATTGTTCAATATCATCAGATTGAAATTTTATTATGTTGGATTCAACTAAATATTTAATTCCGTACAGAAAATCTGAATCTGATATATTATCACTAGCCCACCAACCTGCATTATTTTTAATCCATGCTGGAATGATTATGTTTTCTTGAATGATTATATCTCCATCTGAAGTTGTAGATAGATCATTGATTTGAATAATTTTATTTTTTATCAAGTATGCAATACCCTGAGCAAATGTAAAATCATCAATTTTATCGTCAGCCCACCATCCTGCGTTATTTTTAATCCATCGTGGAATTATGTTGTCTGCTGATCCAGTCTCAACATCTTCTATTCGAATTATTTCATCAATTTCAATCCCATTAATTTCTCCAACCAGTTCGACTTCTACTTGACCTATATTTGTAGGAATTATCTCTCCATAGTATTCCGCAGGATACTTACCAGCTTGAATATCAAGTGGCTTGGAAATTCCACCAGAAATCACAGTTGCATCCAAATTTCTAAATGCATTAGCTACACCCATGTAAGCACCCTCAACATCTCCAGGTTCTCTAACGTCTATGGTTATGGCATTAAGAATTCCTACAATTGGAGGTTCATCCTGCCATCCTACCACAACCTCATAAGAATCAACTTCAATTGTCACATGTGCATAAGCAAAAGAAAAGCTAAACCCTATG
This sequence comes from uncultured marine group I thaumarchaeote, assembly GCA_902590655.1. GTDB lineage: Archaea > Thermoproteota > Nitrososphaeria > Nitrososphaerales > Nitrosopumilaceae > Nitrosopelagicus. The sequence continues at coordinate 15,566 of CACIXQ010000016.1, read as the reverse complement.
ACAAGCAATACTGTAATAACAAAAAGTGAATAGTTCATGATTTTTGAATCAATAAAGTATCAGGAAGCTGATTTATTGTTTCTAAAATTAATGGCGCGCTAAATTCAGTAAACAATTTTTTTTTCATCTCAGGTAGTTTACTAGAACCATAAATTCCGCAAAAAGTTGCATTAAAGCCCAATTCTGAGGCTTTTTTAGCCAAAATCATATCCTCCATGGAATCGCCCACATAGAGGCAATTTTTTGAATTAAGACCTTTCATTGTCCTAATCAATGACTGGGGATTTGGTTTAGCAAGATCTCGTGACTCATCTTCAAGAAAAACAGAACTTTCTACATTAAATTGATTCAAGATTTCTTTCAGGGAGGAACTAATTGCATCAAGTCCCCTTCCTGTAACAATTGCAATTTTGTCATTGAATTTTTTCTTTAACGTTTCAATCAATGCAGATGTTACAATAACATTGTCATTTTCAATAAATCCCTTGTCAGAAAACTTGGATTTTTTCTGGAAAATTTTCTCATATAATTCGGGACCGAAAAACAACTGATCAAATGTTGCATGGATCAAATCATTTTTTTCTACACTTGGATAGTTTAATCTTGATTTTATATCAGAAATATCTACGTCAATTTTGTCCAAAAAACCTTCGATATATGCTATCCCAGTATCATCTGCATTGTTAAGTATATCAAGAATTAATTCAGTAGGATTTTTTTTTAGTTTCTTTGCAGCAATGTAACATAAAACACCAGAATATGTGATGTCTATTTCATCATTGAAACCACCAGTGGATTTGAACTTTAACAACATCTCATTTGTTAATGGGGTATCCGCAGTGATATCTGCAATTTCCTTTAACACGTAAGAAATGGTTTTGTTTATTGTTGTATCATACGATGTGGTTACATCTATCAAAACTCCATCACAATCAAATATGATGGAATCAAATTCATCAACTTTCATCTTACCAGATCACGTATCGCAAGTAAAAATTTTGAATTCATTTCTTTGGTTCCAATGGTGACCCTAAGACATCCTTTGTGTTTCCCAAGTTTTCCCAACTTCCTAATTGAAATTCCTTGTTCTACTAGGGCATTATAGACACGGCTGTCTGAACTTTTGGCATCAAATAGTACATAATTCGCTTTAGAGTCAAATACATCAAAAATGTCATAGCTTCTTAGATTTTTAATCACGCGTTCTCTTTCTTTTTTAATTAAGGAAAAAATTGATTCTATTTGTTTTGATCTTTGTAACGCTAAGATTCCCACTTCAATTGCAAGTGAGTTAAGCGGATATGGATATTGAATTACCCGTGAAAAGATATCGGTAAATCTTTTGTTTGCTACAAAGTAACCTAGTCTTAAGCCTGCCAATCCAAATGCCTTTGAGAATGTTCTGATGACAATTAGATTGTCATTGTTTTTTACTAGATTGACTACTGAATAGTCTGAAAATTCTCCATAGGCCTCATCTATGATGATGGGTCCTTTGAATTTCTTGATTATTTTCTGAATGTCCTGTTTCGAAAATTGGAAACCAGTAGGATTGTTTGGCGAGTCAATGTAGATCAAGTCTGCATTTTTTGATTTCGACAAGAACTGGTCAACGTCCAGCGTCATACCGTCAGAGAACTGAACCTTGATCATTTTGACCCTGTAAAGTCTGCATCTCTCGTCAAAGAATGCAAAGGTAGGGTCTGATGTCAGAATTCTAGTTTTTCTTGTGCAAAAGTTTGCCAAAAACAAGTCTAGTATTTGGTCAGAACCGTTTCCTACACCAACCATGTTTGATCGAACTTTGAGGTATTTAGCTAATTTGCTAACTAGTTTTTCTGTTCCGCCTAGTGGATACTCTCTAATGTCACAGCGCTTTTTTGCAGCATCAATTAGGTCTGATTGGAATTGTTTCCCAATGACAAAGTTCTCGTTGGAGTCTAATTTTAACGAGCCTGAAATCTTCTTTGGTTTTTCATATCCGGAGAGTTTTGACAACTCGTTTAGTTTTTTTTGGAATTCCTTGTTCAATCTAATCTCCTCTTTACTGCCTTGTAGTGATTTGGCAAGTCTTCTGCATTTGTTAGTGCATTTAATGATTTTGAAATATTCCTCAATGCTGATTTTTTAGATTCAACTACGGTTTGTAGTTTTAGAAAATCTAAAACAGACAATCCGCCCCTTATTCTTCCAAATCCATTGGTTGGAAGTATGTGATTTGTACCCAGAAGGTAATCACTTGCAGCAGATGGTGTATTTTTTCCTATGAGCACTAAACCTGCACCTGTAATCTTTTTTGAAAGAGATTTGGCATTTTTCACCATCAGTTCCATGTGCTCTGGCGCGATCTTGTTTGCCAATTCAACCATTTCATTTTCATTCTTGCATACAGCAATGAATCCGTTTTTTGATATACTTTCTTTGATTATTGAACTTCTTTCCGTACCTGGAATTGACTTTTCAATTGATTTTTGGATTTGTTTTGCCATGGTTTTTGATTGTGTTATAACAAAACACATGGTATCCTTACTGTGTTCTGCCTGAGAAATTAGATCTAATGCTACTAATTCAGGATTTGAATTTGTATCTACTATAATTCCAAGCTCTGTTGGTCCTGCAATCATATCAATTGCGGTTTGATCACTTACAAGTGATTTTGCAATACTAACAAATTTTCCTCCTGGTCCAACAATTTTATCAACTTTTGGTATGGATTTTGTTCCGTATGCTAATGCACCAATTGCTTGTCCACCACCAACTTTGTAAATCTCAGTAGCACCACATATCTTTGCAGCAGCAATTGTTAATGGATCAATTTTTCCATCACGATCAGGAGGAGAGACGACTACAATTCTCTTAACACCTGCAATCTTTGCGGGAATTACAGACATAACTACGGAACTAGGATACCTTGCTTGACCTCCAGGAACGTAGCAACCAACGCTTGGGATTGGTACAAATTTACTTGAGCCACGAATCTGTATTTTGGGTGAGGATTTCCGTAGACGAGCTGACATAGCTTGGAGTGCAGTGACTTCCTCGCGACTAATTCTAGACCTAGCTTCCTTGATCTCTTTCACGCTTACGCGTAGTTGTGAAGTCTGTCTTCCATTGAATTTTCGTTCGTATTTTTTAACAGCAGAATCTCCATTTTTTCTTACGTCATTCAGTATTGCCTGAACCGTTTTCCTATCTTTTTCTGATATCTTTTGACGCCTAGATTCTACAAAGCTGTCAATATTACGAACTTGTAATATCTTGATCAATTCTCTTCGTCACGTTTTATCTCCTCAAGTTCCAGTATTTGTTTTGGCTCATGAACTACCAATCCCTGTGCGATCTTTCTTAGTTTAGGAACTAATCTGTGAAATTCTGACTTTGGGATTACAGTGTTTACACCATACCAGCCATTCTCACTGAGTGGGCTGATGGTAGGTCTCTTAAGAGAGGTAATTTCTGTGAGCAGTTTCTTCAGATTCTTTTCCTGCACATTCATGTAGATGTGCAGGTATTTTCTGCCCTGAACAGCACCCCTCATCAGTGTAACGATATCAAATATTTTCTGACGTTTTTGTTTGTCCTTTAGAGATTTCTTATTGGCAATCAAATGTGCGCTTGATTGCATGACTGTATCAACTATCTTCAATTGGTTTTGTTTTAGAGTTGTTCCCGTTTCGGTTACATCCATTATAGCGTCAACGTCTTCTGGTGGTTTGGCTTCTGTTGCGCCAAAAGATAGATGAATCTGAACATTTTTGTTAGTTCCCAATCGTAGCCAAGGAGTAACAATTTGTGGATCCTTTGAACCGTAGAGTTTCTTGTAGGATTTGCAGTTTTTGATAAACTTTGAAGCATTTGTAAGATATTCTGATGAAATTCTAAGTATCTTTTTCTTCTTACCATAAGTCCAAATCATGTCATCAAGAGACCTGAATTTGTGACTGTCAGGAATAGCTATTACAAGTTTAATTTTCCCGTATTCTAAATCAAGTAGTTTTTCAACGTCTGCCTTGTTTTCATTAACCCAATCCTGACCAGTAATTCCTACATCATACAAACCATCTCCCACTAGAGTTGGAATTTCTTGAGGGCGAAGCATTTTGACCTTAATGTCTGGGTCATCCAAGAATACACGATAGGTTCGAGATCTTCGTCTAACTTTTGTCCAAGATTCTTCTAGTAGTTTGAATGTAGCCTCTTCTAGGCTTCCTTTAGGAATTGAAAATTTTACTGGTGCAATTTTTATCAAGACAATTCTAGCTAATATAAATGCGATCTGTCAATTTTTGCTTTCTTTTCTAGCATGAAGCTTCATGTGTCCCTTTTGGATTCCCTCAGTAGCCAATGCATACATAGCTGCAAAGTTTTGAGATAATCCTGCTGCAGCTATAATACACGAAAGCTCACTAGCACTAGAAACACCAAGTATCTTCGTACAAATTTTTGCAATAGGATGGTGTTGAATAACTCCCCCAACTATACCAACAGAAAGTGGTAATTCAAAATCTCCAACTAAATTTCCATTTTCATCTTTTGTCCATTTTGTCAGGGAACGATAAGAACCACTTTTAGCTGCATATGCGTGTGCTGCAGCTTCAATAGCTCTGCTATCCTGCCCTGTTGCATTCGCAACAGAAATTGTACCATTCATTACGCCCTTGTTGTGAGTTACTGCCCTATATGGATCATTTTCAGCAAATTGAAATGCCAAGATCATGTCATCGACAACATTCTCTCCTCCAATTGCATCTTTATCAAATACTGCAGAAGCGCTTGCCATTCGTTTTGTAGAATAGTTTGAAAGAATTCGGAGAAGAGATTTTCCGCCAGTTAACTCTTCTATCATTGGTGCAACTGCCTCACACATTGTGTTTGTTACATTTGCGCCCATTGCGTCACCAACATCAATTAGTAGTTCTACAATTAACATGTGACCAGAATCAGTCTGTATATCTTTGCAAGAAACTTCCTTTGCACCCTTTCCTAGTTTAGAAAGTGTATTGCTTTTTGAGTTAGCTAGATTTAGAATCTTGGTTGAAGCACCAATAACTTTTGGTATGGATGACTGAACATCGGCATTTACGATTTGAATTTGCCCAATACTGTAGGATTGTTCAGATTTTGCCTTGAAGCCACCATGAATTCTTGCAATTTTTGCAGCCTTTGATGCTGCCGCTATAACTGATGGTTCTTCGATTACCATAGGAATAAGGTAATCTTTGTCGTTAATTCGGAAGTTTGTAGCAATTCCAAGTGGTAGTGAAAATGTACCTATTGCATTTTCTATCATGCTGTCAGCTTCATTATATGAAATACCCCCAGTTGCAGATTCAATTATTTTTAATTCATCTTGTGATAAACCAGAAAAATCTGCTACTATACCAAGTCTCTCCTTTAGTGATTTTTCAAAGAATTTTGATATCGACGAATCAACCATTCTACTTCACTATCCTCAATAATTTATCATCACTTGCATCGGGAAAACCTTTGCCATCAGTGTTAGATGTTATCAAATATAGATATCCATCTGGTCCTACAGCAACATCCCTAATTCTACCCATCCCACTTAGTATGCTTGTTTGAGATTTAACTTCTTCATCGTCAATTTCCAGATTAAATAGTTGCGAAGCACGTAAGCTTGCTAACACAAGAGGATTATCCAGTTTGATCTTGTCACCATAATAAAATACAATGCCACCAGGCTCTATGGCAGGATCATAACAGTTGATTGGATTAACAAATTCTTCATTGCCACCACACTCCTGTTCTGGCCATCCATAATTTCCTCCTGGTTTGATTAGATTGATTTCATCGTTTTTGGTAGGACCCATTTCAGTGACAAAAAGATTTCCTTCATTATCCCAGCCCAGACCTTTTGTATTCATATGCCCAAATGAGAACACAGGTGAATCTGAAAAAGGATTATCGGTTGGTATTGTTCCGTCGTCATTTAATCTAAGAATTTTTCCCTCAAGCGATTGAATATTCTGTGCACCATGAGAGGATTCTGAGGTGTAGCCAGTACCGATGTAGAGCTTTCCGTCAGGACCAAATTTCATAGTTCCCCCATTATAATATGCGGATCCCGGTATATTGTCAAATATTGTTTTTGCGGTATCAAGCTTGTTGTTTAATTCTGTTATTCTGAGAATTTTGTTCCAGAGTGCACCATTTTTTTCATATGTATAATAAACATAGATGAAATGATTGTTATCAAAGGCTGGATGGACGGCAATGCCAAGTAATCCTCCTCCAAAAACATCTGCAGTTCTTAATGTAGCTAATGGCTCATCAAGCAATACTCCAGATTCTATTACTCTAATCTGCCCAGTCTTCTCTGTTACCAGGACTTTATCACCAGCAAAATCAATAGCCCAAGGCTTTTCCAAATTAGTTGCTAAAACTTGTACAGATTCGTTATTGTATTCTGTGGTAGGTTCTGGGATTGGTGGTGGGTTAGAAGGGGAAACCCATATTACAATTGCAAAAATTATTGCTGCAGCTATCCCAGCGATTCTAATACGTTTATCCATTACCAATTAACACCAAATCCTAATAATAATTACAAGTTTGGATAAAGGCGTATATAATGTATAAAGAATTTTTGTTCAGCGGGGTGGGGAAGTCAGGTCATCCCGTCGGGCTCATAACCCGAAAATCAGTAGTTCAAATCTACTCCCCGCTATAGATCTTTAATTGCTTTTAGAAGTTGAACAAGTTGTTCAGTATCCCTTAAGAAAACATTTTCTGGATAACAATTGGTCATCCAACCATTATCAATTTTATAAAATTCCATATTCAAACACTGATTGTCATATTCATATGGGTGTGTATTGTCAAACTGCCAATCAAAGCCATTTGTTATTTCATGGTCAGGATAGTTGTGCCCTCGAATCAGAGTTATTGTTTGATTCGAGTAATCTACTTCAATTTCTGCATAAAGTGCATTAGGATAAAGATATAGTACATTAGGGTGGTTTGTTATTGCATCAAACATTGCACGTGTTACGTATTCATTATGTAACATGATCACCTTGTCATACTGTGCCAATATACCTGGATTCTTGTCAAGGTCCATGTCAGTTATTACATCATAGCCCAATAGGCTTAAAGTTTGGTGACCCATTCCACTTGCTGAGTACATTGGCTTGTGGTTTGAAAATTTGGTTGTTGTACAACTATCACAATCACCTCTATAATATGTATAAAAACCTGGTTCAGTATACGCAAAACCAGTAAATAGAGGATATACAACTACTGACTTCTGAGGATCATTCCAAACTGCAACTTCATTATACATTGACAACTTGCCTGGATGTAGACCTAACAACAGAGTCGCCCATACATGTTCTCCACTTTCTATCACACAGTCACCATATACACTATAAATCTCAAAGAAAGATGACTCTACAAAAACTAAAGAATTTTTATCAATATCCAAGTGACGTGAGAGTACTACATCTTCTAATGGTACTTCACCGCTGATTTTTTTATTATCAATAGTAATGATTTGTTTTTTTATCAAATATTCTATGCCGTTGACAAAATCAGCTTCTTCAATTAGATCCTCTGACCACCAACCTGCAATGTTTTTGATCCAGTTTGGAACAGATTGAGTAGAGGCTGTGCCCAATGTACCACATGGCATACTACCGAGGGAAATAATATTATTATTAATCAGATATTCAATGCCAGATAGGAATTCCGTTTCAGAAATCTCATTGTTTGCCCACCATCCTGCAACGCTTTTAATCCAATCTGGGATTTGTTTATCCATCTGACCAGAAGAGTTTGGAAAACTAACTAGTGCAGTTGAACCCACTAATGAAATAAATAAGATCATAATTAATGGATATTTTATTTGAAAAACTTGCAATAAGTTCAAGTGAATAATCTTACATTAAATATTATCTATTCTTTATCCAATTCTAAATTATTAGAATAGAATTAAAAAACATGTATCCATGGAATGGATTCATTAAATTGCCTATTCTTGTTTCTTTTTTTAATTCTTTGATATGGTCTAGTTAAATGACGATGTGCAGATATGGATGGTATGTAAATTTTACATTGAATTTTTCGCGGTATTTCTAAGGTGGTTTTTGAAGTTGATTTGTTTCCACACTTAACACATTGAAATCCTTGCTTTCTCCCCTTTGATTTCATTCTTTTGTTACATTTTCTACAAGTAGGGTTAACAGAAACGTTGTGTTTTGCTAGTTGTAAAACGTCCAAAAATTCAACATTAATTACTCTTCCATAATTTTTTGATGCTTTTCTAACTCCACCACCAATCTTAATTTTATCACCAGCAATAAGAGCAGATGCTATTTGTGTAATTTTTGTTGGTTTGTATACAGCACATTTTATCTTTCGACCCTCTACTTGAAGTGAAAAAAGTACGTGCCCACCTTTCTGAATTACAGGTTTGTTACAGATGTTTCCAACTAAAAATCCAGAAGTATATGGTTTGAGATCAGTTACTTGAAGTTCATTTTTTAAATGGTCTCCCGTTCCCTGATTTGATTTGAAAACCATGTATCCATCTAACTTTTCATCTACATTTACTATTGTTGACGCTTTAACAACAGATTTTGCGGTTTCTCCACGTATTCCGTAAAAAACTGGATCTGGTCCATGTGGAGTAATTAACACTCTTTTGCTGTCATTATCATAACTGCTAAACGTCTCAGGAACTATAGATTGCATTTCTTTTATGCTATTTGGATCAATGTGTCTTTTTTTGCCAAATTGTGATTTTTTTCTATATGACAATAATTCAAATGTGTGATCAGAGAATTCATAGCCTACAGCACTGATAGCTCCAACCAGCCCTTGACCATTTCCAAGATAGAATGATTCTATATTATTTTCAGAAACAAATTGTTTTGCCTCCTTTCTGCCAATTAATTTCCATAGTGCTAGTTTACTAAATTTTTGAAATGTCAAAGGAATTTCTTTGTTTTGAAAAAATACAAGACCTGGATTAGCACCGTTTTTTGTATCGGAATAGTTTTCTACAAACTGAATAATTTTGTTTTTAATTTTTTTAGGATATTTTGTTCTAATCGTTAATCTAACGGCACCATTACCCCGTGTTTTCCATGGAATGTTAGGGTTAAACCTGATCAAATATGGAAAATCCATGAATTGAATTTCTTGCTTTTCGAGGAATTTGACAATTTCATAGCAAAGAAAAGTGGTGCACATTCCCTTGGGAGAGTCTGTATCATCAATACCTATGTGAAGAATTGTCTCGTTTTGCATACAATACTACTATTCTTCATACATTTTTGAGTTTTGAATCTAGATTGGTTTAAATTTAAAAAAGCTGGTGGAGATACAAATGATAATTATAGATGAAAAAAAGATTTTTGATGTTATTGAGACACGCAAACCTACTTCCGTTGCATTAAACGGTCCTGATGGTTTACTGCCTAAGGTACAAGATCTTGCGTTAAGAATTGGTAAAAAATATGAAATTCCAGCATATTTGCTTGCAGACACCACTTGGGGTACATGTGATCTTAATTCAAATGGTGCAAAAGTATTGAATGCCGAAATATTATTCAATATTGGTCATACAAACAGTATGGAAACATTTGAAAAAAATGTAATAATGATTGATGCCTTTGATGATATCTCTTTTGATAAGGTGACAGAAAAATGTGGTAAATTACTTCGTGATAAAACCATCTCATTGATTACAGATAGTCAACATCTCAATCAAGTGGAATCAATCAAGAATATGTTAGAACAAAATGGAGTCAATGTAAAAATTGGAAAGGGTAAAGGTCAACTTAATGATGGACAAGTCTTTGGCTGTGAATTCTATCCTGCAACTGAAATAATGAATGATGTTGACGCCAACGTCTTTGTAGGACAAAGCAATTTCCATGCTGCTGGTGTAGCTATGTCCACAAACAAACCAACTTACATTCTCGATCCATATTTTAACGAGATACGTGAGATAACTGACTTTGCAAGAAAGCTACAGAAAAAAGCCACTTTAGAAATTTACAGGGCTGCTGATGCTGAGACTTTTGGAGTAATAGTTGGATTAAAGGAAGGTCAGCTTTCTAAACTAACTGCCCTAAAATTCAAAAAGGAATTAGAAGGTGTGGGTAAAAATGTTCATCTTATTGCATTGACTGACATCACAAATGAACGGTTAAGAAACCTAAAAGATATTGATGCATTTATTCAGGTAGCATGCCCTAGGATTTCAACGGATAATGTATTCGATAAGCCTGTTTTATCAACCCCTCAGGCTACCGCCCTGATGAAAGTGTTAAGGAAAGAAAGCATTGAAAATTATTTTCAGATAAAACACTGGCTGTAAACAAATAATAGATATAATTCGTCAGGATATACATGTCTAATTTTGTTTTACCAGGGGATAAGATAGCAATAACAGAGGAATATGAACCAGGAAAAAATGCCTGTGACGATGGACATATAGTAAGATCTACTGTTATAGGTGAAAATCAAATCGACAAAAAAGACCGTTTAGTTCATGTAAAAAATCACAAATCTATATCAATTCCGGAAGAAGGTGATATTATTATTGGAACTGTTGAAGCTGTTATGGGCTCAATGATGGCAGTGTTAATCAAATACATAAACTCTAAACCAATCAATTCAGGGGTGGAATGTATTTGCCCAACTAAAAATATCAGAAAAAGAAATGTTGCTCTGGTAAAAGATATAGTCAAACTCAAAATAGTTGGACACTTAAACGGGACAATACATGCAACTATCCAAGAACCATCATTGGGGGTATTATTTACTAAATGCAGAAAATGTGGTATGGATGTAAAACCGCTGCGTGATATTATAAAATGTGTAGAATGTGGATGGACGGACGATAGAAAACTCTCAAGTGATTTTTTAAAAACTGATTTTTTGAAAGTAGGGGAATAGGATATGAAACGTATTTCGTTCCAAGGAGAACGAGGAGCATATAGCGAAGCTGCATCAGCTTTATTTTTTGATAATCAAATTGATACTATTTCATGCTCCACTTTTGCTGAAGCCCTACAAAATACAGAAAATGGTACAAGTGATTACACTATTTTACCAGTTGAGAATTCGCTTGCGGGAAGTGTTGTGGAAAGCAATGACTTACTTTTATCCACAAAACTTAACGTAGTTGGTGAAATTTATCATAGAATACATCATTGCCTTATAGGAACCGGATCACTTGGAGATATTGATACAGTATATTCACATCCACAAGCTTTAGAACAATGTAGGAAATTTATTCAAGAAAATTCACTAAAAACTATTCCATCCTATGATACAGCTGGTAGTGTAAAAATCATCAAGGATTTGAATAAGAATAGTATAGCCTCTATTGCAAGCAAAAATGCAGCAGAAATTTTTGATATTCCAATAATCCAAGAGGGCATTGAGGATAATACAAATAACTATACCAGATTTTTGGTGTTTTCAAAAGGAACTCGTGATAAAACTGATAGTAGTAAAACATCAATAATTTTTTCAGTAAAACATGAGGCTGGTGCCTTGTACGAAATCATCAAGGAGTTTTATCAGAACAAAATAAACCTAACAAAGATTGAATCTAGACCAAACAAAAATACAGCGTGGGAATACAATTTTTATGTTGATTTTGAGGGTCATCAGGATGATTCATCAATTAAGGACATGTTGGATAAATTAAGAAACCACTCTACTTTCCTGAAAATTTTAGGTTCTTATCCTATTGCAAAGTTAGACTAGAATCCTCGTGGTTTTCTTACAGTAAAAGCTGCACTAAATCCAATTACAACAATACCTGCTATGATAACCAAAATGTGATATGTGAGGAACAATGGGTCCTGTGATTTTTCTAATGCTCCCTTTGCATTTAGTTCAGATTGACCTGTGTTCTGAATTTTGATTACATTCTCACCTGAAACAGTATTAACCCATGAAATGTCTGCCTTGTTCTTGTAGCTACCATCAAATTTTGCTGCATTGTCAGGTGTTGAAACTTTAACGTCAAAGGAATCTCCAGTAATAATCATTTTTTGTAGGGAGTTCTCTGGTGCTTGAAATACAAACGTGGTCGATTCTCCAACTCCAAATCCATCATCAAAGTTCATAACATCAATTGGGTTGGCAAGAAAATCTACCATAGACATTACACCAAGTCCTGAGATAATGCCTCCAACAATTAGACCTATTATCGTATATTTGTTTAGCACAAGAAAAACCCTGAAATGATGAATAAAAAACTAACTACATTACGTCAACATCATGAGGCTGACTCTCAGCAAATCCTGCTCTCGATATTTTGATAAATTCTGCATTTTTGTGCATTTGTTCTATGTTGTGTGCCCCACAATAACTTAAGCCTGAACGAATTCCACCAGTCATTTGTGTTATGATATCAGTGACACTTCCCTTATACGGAACCATAGCTTCTACCCCCTCAGCTACATAATCGTTCAAGTCATCAGTAATTTCAAGTGTTCCAGTCTCCTTTGTTTTCCTTCCCATGGATGCAGCCAAAGAAGCCATTCCACGATAAATCTTGAATCGTTTATTATTTTTTGTAATCGTAGTACCTGGTGTCTCATCTGTTCCTCCAAATATACTTCCTACCATGATAGAAGATGCACCAGCAGCCAAGGCTTTTGCTGCATCACCTGAAGTTCTTGTACCACCATCTGAAATGATTGGTATACCATGATCCTTTCCAACTTCAGCACAGTCAAAAACTGCTGTGAGCTGTGGAACTCCAGAACCTGTAATAACGCGAGTTATACAAATAGAACCAGAGCCAACTCCAACCTTTACTGCATCTACACCAGCACTGATTAGGTCTTCAGTTCCTTTTGCCGTTGCCACATTTCCTGCAATAAGTTCACAGTCAGGAAATGCTTTTTTGATATTTTTCACTGTATTTATTGCGTTTTCACTATGGCCATGTGCTATATCTACAACTATCGCGTCAGTTCCAGCACTAAGTAATGCCTCAGTTCTTTCCATAAAATCACCCTTAACACCAACAGCTGCCCCAACAATTGGACGCCCTTTGCCATCCTTCGATGCATTAGGATATTTTTCCAAATTAGAAATGTCCTGACTAGTTATCAGACCTTTGATCAGTCTATCATCATCGACTATAGGCAGTTTTTCAATTCTGTTATTTTTGAGTACTTGCTTAGCCTCTTCCAAACCTATACCTGGTTTTGCTGTAACAACATCTTTTGTCATTAATTCCTTAACTAGTTTAGAACAATTAGGCGGTTCAAACAGGACGTCTCTCTCAGTTAAAATTCCTACAAGTTTAGAATTGGAATCAACAACTAAAAGTCCGGACACATCTTTTTCATTCATTATACTGAATGCGTCTTGAACTGTTTGGTCGAGATTAACATAATATGGGTTTTCTATCATTACGCTACCAGACCGTTTGACTTTTAGAACCTCATTCACTTCTTCCTGAATTGTCAGAAATCTATGTAGGATACCTATGCCACCTTCACGGGCAATAGTCACAGCCATTGGTGCCTCTGTTACTGTATCCATATTGGCACTGATTAATGGAATATTCAGAGAAATGTTTCTAGAAAGTTTTGTTGATAGATCCGTCTGAGAACGACTTGATACATCAGAAAATTTGGGTACAAGTAGAACATCGTCAAAGGTCAATCCCTCTCGTATATCCAAATGAACCTCATACAGTAGAAAAAAAACTGATTATAAGCCTTTCTTACTTTTATGATGACTTGTAGCTATTTCTACTACTTCCTTTGTTTCAGCCACATTATGTGTACGAATTATGTCCGCCTCATTTAAAACACAGACTGCTTCAGCCGTTAATGATCCAGCAAGTCTATCCGATGGATTCTCTTTTTTCAAGATCTCTCCAATGAATGATTTGTTGGATACAGATACAAGAATCGGCATGTTGAGCTTAATTTCTCTTAAATTTTTTAGTATAAGCAAATCTCTTTGAACCCAATTGAAATTAATTTTTGTAAAGAAAGAATTTTTGCCCTTTTCTCTGAAAAATCCTATAGCAGGATCTAAAACAATCTTTGAGTTAGGAATTTTTACAGATTTGGCGATATGCAGGCTTTTTTTCAATAGTTGTTTTGTTGCTTGTATTTGATTCCCAGAGATGAGTTTCTTATTATACGCACATAAAATCAGTGAGGGAGAATACCTTTCAATTATTTTTGGCATGGATGGATCATGCTTTAGTCCAGTTACATCATTGATTATATCAACTCCTAATTCTAAAGCCTCTTTGGCTACTCCAGCCCTACATGTGTCAACTGAGATAGGTAAATTAGTAACGTGCTGAATTATCTTAATTGCCTTAACAACACGTTCTATCTCGGTTTTTTCTGATACCATTGTTGACAGATATGGTGCTGTGGACATACCACCAACATCAATAAAATCAGCACCCTCATCTTCCATCTTACTAACTGCATCAATAATTTTTTCTCTACCAATCGAGATGGATTTTTTGTAAAATGATTCAGGGCTTGTATTTAAAATCCCCATTATTCGTACAGGATTTGAACCACCCACTCTAACAGTTCCTAATTTATTCACATAACTTATCATAACCTATGCCAATTTGAGTCATATGACTATTACCGGCTGGGAATCAAAATACAGGGATATTTTGAAGGATTTTGGATATTCCCGAAATGAAGATAAACAATCAGCCAAATTATTAAATTCGTTATTGCAAAAAAAAACTCCAAGTATAGGAATTAGAGATTTGATAAAGGATAAGCCAGTTTTTGTAATAGGTGCTGGTCCATCATTACCATCTTGTATTTCAATTTTGAAGAGACATAAAAAAATTACAAAAATAGTTGCTGATGGTGCCACAAAAGCAATAATCGAAAATGGTTTAAGACCTGATATTGTGGTTACGGATCTTGATGGTGATATAAAATCACTAAAAAAAGCTGGTAGAACAAACACAATAATGGTTGTTCATGCACATGGAGATAATTCTGAAAGAATTAATCTTGTCAAATACTTTAAGAATTGTATCGGAACTACACAAACAAAACCTATAGGAAAAGTTAACAACTTTGGTGGCTTCACAGATGGAGACAGGTGTGTATTTTTAGCAGATTATTTTAAGGCAAAAAAAATAATTCTTCTTGGAATGGATTTTGGAACTAGAATTGGGAAGTATTCTAAGAGTAAAGTAGAAAATCGAACTACCAAAATTGCAAAATTACGCCGCGGGAAAAAATTATTAGAATGGCTTGCAAAAAAAAGTGAATCACAGCTTTATTCCACAACTAAGATGAAAGGGTTTACAAAAATAAACATTCAAGATATTGGTAATATAATTAAATGCAGATAGAATGACCAATACAATTTAAGATTGCGTTAGTAAGAATAGCATTCTCAAGATTAGCGCCTGTTAGTATTGCTCCAGTAAGAACCGAGTTTGTTAAGTCAGAATCTATGAGGATTGCATTTGATAGATTTGCATCAACTAGTATGGCATATCGTAAATCAGCATTTTGTAAATTGGCATCAGTTAAGTTTACATCCAACAGCTTTGCTTTTGAAAG
>CACIXQ010000015.1 GCA_902590655.1 uncultured marine group I thaumarchaeote | reverse complement strand
CCTAACCATTTTCCTGATGTTACTACATTGCCTAGGGATTTTGATATTTTTTTACCCCCCTTATCCAAAAACATTTCATATTTTACATGATGTGGATGTTGGAATGCCAATATTTCATCTGAAACCCAGTCATTTACTTTTACTGAATCCATAATGTCTTTTCCATATGCCTCAAATCGTATATCAAATGCTTGCCATCTAGCAGCAAATTCAACTTTCCATGCTAGTTTCCCAAGATCCTTTGTGATATCAGATTCTCCTTCATGCCCACAACCTTTGATAATATTAGAACCAATTTCAGAATCTTTGCATCTATATCTAATTTTTTTTTCGTTTTCAATATACTCAAAAGATTCTGTAGTGTATAGTCTATCACAGTTTTTACAAACAGGAAAGTATGGAAGAACATTTTGAAATTTTTGTTGGCCAGTTAACTCTTCAATCTTATCTCCAATTTTTTTACTGTCTACAAGTATTCTATGAATTTGATCTTTTAAGAGACCATTTTTGTATGTATCATGTGCTGTTTTATGAACATATTTTATTCCTAAACTGTCAAGTCCATCAAGTAACATACTACTCATATGACTTCCATAGGAATCATGTTTATCACATAATGGATCATTAATTGCTGAAACTCTTTTACCAATATCTTCTTCCTTTACGTCTAAGCCTTCTGGTATTTTTCGTAGACCGTCCAAATCATCAGAATATGCAATAAGTTCGGATTTGTATCCAAAGTTTTCAAGTGCAAGTTTTATTCCATACGCTCTGACAGCATCACCAAGACTACCAATATGAGGTATGCCTGAGGCACCTAGACCGCTTTCTACTCTAATCAAATCAGTATTTCGTCCAATCTGTTTTTCTCTTTCTAGTAATTCAAAAGCTAGCTTATCTATCCATGTACCCTTACCAATTATTTCTTGTTCTGTCATCATCAATCACAGTTTCTTTGACATATATGGACCATCTAATGAGTAACCCAATTTTTTGTAATATTCACGTGTACCAATTGCACTAATGACAAGTAGTTTTTTTGCATCAAATTCTTCCCTTGAAATTTTCTCTGCTTCATCCATCAATCTTCTACCTAATCCAGAGTGTTGGATACTATTTTCCTCATGTTCACCAATTTTAATTGATTTTCCAAATACATGTAGTTCCCGTACTATACATGAATTCTGTGTAATTTCATTTCTATGTGATAATTTGCTTGGTTTTCTTAATCGTAAGAAACCATAAATCGTTTCATCTTTGTCATCAAAAGACATGAAAACCTCTCTTCCGCCAGACGAAGCATACTCCTCTCTATTCAATTTCAAAAATTCTGAAGGAACGTATTTTCTAGTCAAACCAGCTTCCCTACACCTAATACATTTGCAAGAAAATCCTTCCTCTTTCAATCGTTTGTGTACAATCTGTCTTAGATTACCCATCTTTGGACCAGCATGAATTTCATTTGGTGTAATTTCTCTCTGGATACGCATAATCCTAACCCATTTTGGAACCATTTTTTTTGCTTCAGTGAGTACATGTAACATTTCTTCGTCAGTATACGGCTTGTATTTTTTTTCCAAGTAATCATTGTACAGTGGTGTATTTTCTAAAACTAATGATGGATAGATCTTTAGCATATCTGGCTTAAGGTCAGAATCGTTGAACAACTTTTTGAAATCATTAATATCTTCATCAGGCGTTAGAGTAGGTAAGCCAGGCATCATATGCGCAACTATTTTGTATCCAGAATCCTTTGAAATTTGAAATGAATCTACAACGTCATCGTAGTCGTGACCTCTATTAACAATCTTGTAAACTTTTTCATGTAGGCTTTGTACTCCAATCTCAACCCTTGTTACACCATATGAGAGCATTAGATCAACATGTTCCTTTTTGCAATAATCTGGTTTTGTTTCAATAGTAAATCCAACGTTACGATTTTTTGCTTTTTGATTATTTTTAATAGCAGTTTCTAAGTTTGATGATGTGAATCCATTTAATGCATCATAGCATGATTTGATGAAATTCTTCTGGTAATCCTTTGGCATGAAGAGGAATGTTCCACCAACAATAACTAATTCAATTTTTGTCGCATCATGCCCAAATATTTGCAGTTGGTTAAGTTTTGAAGTAATCTGAATATTTGCATCATATCCATTTTTAATAGAACTGATTGTAACTGGTTCCTTTCCTGTGTAGCTATTTGGTGTATTGAATTCAATTCCGCCTGGACAATATGTACACCTTCCATGGGGACATGCGTACGGTTTTGGCATTAATGCAATTACCGCAACGCCGGACGCAGTTTTTACTGGTTTTTTAAGTAGGATTTTTTGTAGTTTCTCATATGATTCCCCATCCACGGTTGATAGTATTTCATAATTTTTCGGAATTGTATCCAGTGAATATTTTGTACAGATTCTTTTGATTTCTAATTTTGTATGAGTCATTGTGAGCTCATTAATTTGTAATAAATTCTGTGATATCTCATGACATGCCTTGGAAAAATTTGAATTTTTCATTTGTAATTATAACTCCCTTTTAACATACTGTTATTTCTTTTTTTGTTGATATTTTCTATTTTTTTCTTCTTTTACTACGAGATTTTAGCATCTGCAACATTTTTGCTTTAGTTCTTTTAGTACGAGACTTTTTCCTTTCCAAACTCTTGCGATACTCTAAATTTTTTAATTTAGCTAATTCTACTTTTGCTGCTGCATTCCTTGTTTGAGCGTCAAGGTATTTTTTACCACTGTCCGTAAGAATAGTTCTTCCATTCTCACCAACTGTTACATAGCCAGACTTGACAAGTTTTTGAACAAACATTTGTTTTAGTTCGTCGAGCTTTGGCGGTGTCTTTTTTGCTTTAGTTTTAACTTCCTTTACCCCCTGCTGAAGTAACATTGTTGTAAGATAATCAGCACCCTTGTCCAGATGTTGAACTTCCTCAGTTTCAACATTCTTATCCTCATCATGTTTCTTTTTTGCACCAAGTAGGTGTGCTACTAAATCATCATTTTCAAGAGATTTATTGTTAGTTTCAGACAATATCGATCTAGCGATACACTAGAATTTATGTTCTCTTTTCTATTAGAAGAAAAATACTCTTATGTAAAACGCCCCAAACGGTCATTTTATCCATAATAAATCACTTCATTAGTGCATAAGCCACTTCTTCAATAGAACATTCTTGTTGCTTTTCTATAATCCATCCTCAACCAAATTGGTGTGATTATAGTTGTAACTGCTACCATGATAACAATTGTCGTGTATACATCTCCTGTTAGTACTCCTGATGATAATCCAACTCCTGCAACAATCAATCCTACCTCTCCTCTTGAAATCATTCCTATTCCTACTCTCATTCCTGCAGCTTTATCTTTCAAAAATAAGATTGATGGTAATCCACATCCAAATAATTTGGTTGCAATTGCAATTGCGATTACAACAGCACTTAACATCAATATATCTAAGTTTACAGTTGTGAAATTTACTTGTGCACCAATTATCGCAAAAAATAATGGTGCAAAAATCAATCCAATCCTACTAGCGTACTTCTCTACTTTCTGCATTACTGCTGTAGCTGAAAGAGCCATTCCTACCGCAAATGCTCCTACTATTGGAGATAATCCTAGTGATCCTGCAATTGCTGCTGCTCCAAAGAACGATGCCGTTGCTATTCCTTCTATACTTCCAGTTGATTTCCATAATCTTGCTGTCATCACTTTTGGAATTACGAAAATGGCTACAATTAATATTGCTGCAAAGAATCCTAATACCTTAAGAATTGTAAATGTAACATCTATCAAATCTACAGTATCTAATGCATCAGCACCTCCAAATGATGCAACGACAGATAATACTGCAATTGCCAAAATATCGTCTACAACTGCTGCTGCAATAATTAAACGAGCCTCAGGCGATTTAATCTTATTGAACTCTTTTAGCACTTGAATTGAAATTGCTATACTTGTTGCAGTAAGTGCAGTGGCAATCATCATTGCCTGTAATGCATCAAATCCAAAGTTTTGGAATATTATAAATCCTGCAATGAATGGAACTACTACTCCTAAAGCTCCTACTGTAAATGATGCCTTTCCGCCACGCAAAAATTCTTTTGGTGTCATCTCTAATCCTGCCATAAATAAAATTACAATTGCACCAATTTCTCCAAGTGTTTTAATTTCTGGTCCGATTTGTAAAATTGATTCTCCTGTATTTGGATGAAGTAAAAATGCACCTAGTGCAAATGGCCCAATAATCATTCCTGCTATTAATTGCCCTAACACGACTGGCAGATGTATTCTACTGAATAATTCGCCCATCATTATTGCGGCAGCTAACAATATTCCTACTCCCATGATAACATCAATGAAGCCTGCTTCTGCTGTCATTATCAGATCCTTTTAGAATTACGTCATATAAGCCAAATTTGGTAAAATTTCTAAGACAAGGTGTTATTGATTTCTATGCAATTTTTTTCGAGTTAACAAAAACTCCTTTTTTACTAGTAATTTTGCCTATTTCGTAAGTTGTGAACTTGTGTTTTTTAAATATCGATCTAATCTTTGCAACGTTGTTTTTTGGCGCCACTATGCAAAATCCTATTCCCATGTTGAATGTCTTGTACATTTCCTTGCTTTCTACACCACAATCTTGAATCAGTTGCATTAGTGGAGGAGTTTTTGGTAGGTTATTCAGGTCATATCCAATGTTTTTTAATCGTAAAAGCTTGGTGAACGAGCCGCCAGTAATGTGAGCAAGACCATGGATTTGGCATTTTGCTAATGCCTCAAGCACTGGTTTTACGTAAATTTCCGTAGGCTTGAGCATTGCATTACCCAAGTGACCTATCCCCTTTATTCTGGAGTTCAGTTTGTATTTCGATAATAGCACATTTCTTGCAAGCGTGTAACCATTAGAATGAATACCACTGCTTTTGACTCCAATTATTATGTCACCAGGTTTGATTGACTTTCCAACCACCATATCCTTTTTTGAAAGAATTCCTACAACGGTTCCAGCCAAATCCATTGCAAAGCCCTTTCCAGAAAAGAGATCCGGCATGATTGCAGTTTCCCCGCCAATGATGGGCACTGTTGCATCCTTTGCACCTTTTGCAAGTCCCTTGACAACTTTTTTGAAAATAGCCTGGTTGTTCTTGTTCGCAGCTATATAATCAACAAATGAAATTGGCGTTGCCCCAATGCAGATTATATCGTTTACATTCATGGCAATGCAGTCTATACCTATTGTATCATATTTTTTCATCATATTAGCAATCATGATCTTTGTACCAACTCCATCTGTATGCGTAGCCAAAAGTTTGTTTCCAGGAATCTGCACTATGCCAGCATAATGTCCAAACCCATGTGTCACTTTTGCTAATTTCTGTGTTCTATGTGTTGATGATATGATTTTTCCTATTGCACCTTGACTTTTTTTAATCTCAGTAATATCTACTCCAACCTTCTTGTAATTAGTTACCATGTTTTAGCCTCTGATTTTATAAAATATTTTCTTAACATATTACATGTACATGTTAGAGTCTATTTTTCTATGTTCAGTGTATTTATCTGAAAGCTCCTTAAAGTCAGCACCTATTTGCTTTTTCTCCTTTCTAAGACCTGATGTATCAATATCCATGCCATATGCCCTATTGACAGCATCCACCAATGTAGCAGCAGCAAGTGGGTCAGGGCCTTTATCGTTTGCTTTCACTAATAGAGTAACTCCTTGAATCTTTCGTACTAGACACTCATTTAGTAATCCACCAGCAACTCCAGTGATAAATCCCTGTGGTATCATTTTGATATCATTATCTTCCATAACGCGACATAGATCTTCTTCTGCAGCGCAAAACGCCTTATCATCGTGAGTTGCACTAGCAACACCATCTAGAATCACAATTTCATGTGAACCATTTTCTTCTGCCCAATCTAAAATTGTAGAGACAACATCATACAATCCTTCTGCGCGTAATGTGATTTCACATATTACTGCGCAGATTGTTCCATCACTGTTTGAGTATAAGCGGAATGGATGTCTTAATCGTCCTTGCATGAAAACAGTTGATGGAGGAAGATGTCTTGATCTAAGATATCCAATCTCTTCCATTTTGAGCTTATCAATCATATAACCTACAGATAATGGACCAACAAGTCCAGCACCCACAAAGCCGGCAAATACTATTGGGCTTTTCAAAACAGTTTTTTTAATTTCAAAAACTTGATCATCTGAAGGCGGTTTCACACTTTGTTAAATTTTAGATGGCTAATTATTCTTTTACTGAGTAATGATGCTAGTCACGATTTTTCATAAACAAATCAAGCATTGTAGTACCATTTTCCGTAATAGTATATAGTACATTTGCTCCAACTGGTTTTTTTGTGATGAAGTTATAGTCAAGGCAGAGTCGTAGATAGTTTAGGAATGATTTTTTCATTCTTATCTTTGATTTTGTATACAGGTCAGAGAATGTCATTGAATTGTTGCGAAGCTGGTATAACAGCTTGAGAAGCGATAGTGTGCTATAGTCGCGGGTTCTGGCCTTTACCGCGCCTAGTACTTGTTCATCTCTCTGTATTATGAAGTCGTCAAATTGTTCTGCCACGTCAAGGGGAACATAGGTAAGTCTGGCTCTCATTACCGTACTATACGGTAAATTACTTTATTAATCTTAACGTGAGTTTTTTTTGAGCTGTTCTAGCCATATCTTGAGCTGGGCTTGCCTAGATCTAGATTGGTTGTTTCAAGTGTAAATTTTCAGTAAAACACTTGTTTTAAACAAACCATTTTGAAGATTTCACGTGGAAATTGCCATTAATGCGTTATTGACGGTTGTCGGTCTCGCTATGCTATGCTTTGGAGGTAATTGGCTGGTAACTGGTGGTGTGTCTATTGCCAAGAAGCTTAGGATTAGTCAGATGGTAATTGGTTTAACAGTCATAGCATATGGAACATCAACACCAGAGCTGGCAGCAAGTGTTGCAGCTTCACTAGGTGCACATACAGATCTAATCTTGGGCAACGTAGTTGGAAGCAATATCAGCAACGTAGGAATGGTAATTGGAATATGTGCAATCATCTCTCCGCTGGTTGTAAGCAAGGCAACCACAAGGAAAGAAGTTCCAATCATGATTGGTGTTATGTTACTTTTAGTTGCAATGTCCGTGGATGGAGAAATCTCACAGTATGATGGTGCTTTGTTAATTGCTGGATTAATTGGATTTACTGTGTACACGCTTTCAAGGGCCAAAAAAGAACGAAAGCAGGAAGAGGAAGATACGTCAGTTCAAAAATCATCTGTTCCAAAGGCAGCAGGACTAATTGCCATTGGTTCTGGTTTATTGTATCTTGGAGGATATCTTACAATTGAAAATGTGGTGTCGATTGCACAGAACATCGGAGTTTCTGAAACTGTAGTGGGAATAACCATAGTTGCCATAGGAACGTCGCTTCCAGAACTTGTCACATCAATAACTGCGATAAAGAAAGGACATACAGACATAGGAATCGGAAACATTGTTGGAAGCAACATCTACAACATACTTATGATCATGGGCGTTGCTTCTGTGATAACCGGCATAGCTGTTACGCCGGGAATATTCACTGATTACTTGGTGATGATTGGCTTTGCAGTTGTCCTTGTTGCATTCTTAAGGTCTGGTATAATTCCAAGACCTGCTGGAATTGGTTTGGCAATTGCGTATGCAGTGTATCTTGGTTACACTTTGTTACTTTAGATTCTCTTTTAGTTAGAATCTATAGCCCCAGTAAATTTTTTACGTGTTTTTTTAGTTATTCTACCATTAACCACAATACAATGAATATTGCGCTTTCTATATTCTTCAACATAGTGGTTAATCTGACTCTCATTCATTTTTGTATTATCGAATAACAAAAGTGCAGCAATTTGAGAATAATGCATCTGAAATTCTTGTAATTGAGCAATAAAATTTCGAAGAGTATCAATATCGTGTGCTAATTTTAGTTCGATGGCATATTTATCATCAATTAGAAAATCTATTAGACGTTTTACACCGGGTGCAATGTCTATCCGAATTTCTCTTTTTACTCTTTTTTCACCATATTTTGCGGTAAGGAATGTATTTAGGTTTCCTTGTAATTCTTTTTCATCACGACAAGGTGGAGGATTTAATCCATTTTCAATTATATCGATAATGTCTAAAAATTTACGGTCATAATCATAACTATCTTTCTTATTTTTTGAAATATTCCTTTTCTTTCTATCATTTATTTTGGATTCTATATTATTAGTAACATATTTTTCTTTTTTGAATAAATAATCCTCTACTCTAGTTTCAAGATCTTTTCTAACCCCATCTGATTTAATTCCTAATAAATCACAACAATCTTCAATCTCATCTTTAGCTAAAAAGCTTTTCCAGTCCTTAAAGCTGGATAACATAATTGAATCATTTTTTGCAACTAATTCAATTAGGTCAGATTTTTTCCCAGATGTAGATAAGCCGAATTCATCTAATTGATAAGCGAGATGATCTTTGTCAAACAAATCCAGAAACTTGATTCGTTTTCGCAGATCTTTATTGTCTATTACTTCATCTAGTTTTTGTAGAATGTGTTGTTTTAATTTTGAAGCAGAAGCATCCGATTCTATTCCAAGATATTCACATATTTCAATTAGATCATCTTTGTAACATTCTCTCACAATTTGCTTTATGGTCAATTCAAGAAATGTGGAATTTTTTAATATGCTTTCAACAAGTTTTTCCTTTTTTCCAGATGTGGAAAAATCAAATTCATCTAAAATATCCACCAAGTCTTCTTTATTCAATGAGTTGAGAACTTTTCTAAAACCTTCTAGATCCGTCATATCATACTGAATGGATCCCTTTCTGATAAATCTGTTTTAGGTTCTTTCGTATCTGAATTTTTTAATTTTGATCAATTCAGAATAAGAACCAAACTTTGAATCATCTACACTGTCCAATTCCTCGTCCTTTGGTTCATTTTCAAACGTCCTGAGAATTTTGTAGGTGGTGTTTCTTTCCGCGGGAATCCTGCCAACATCTCTGACAAGGCGTCGGATTTGCTTTGGCTTCAACAGTTGGCCATGCTGTGAGCCAGCTGCAGTTGAGATGCTTTCATTGATCAGTGTTCCTCCAAAGTCGTTTGCACCACATTTCAGTAGTTGCTGTGACATTTTTTCACCAGTTTTTACCCATGACATCTGTATGTTGTCGATGCAGTTGTTCAGCATGATTCTGGAAACCGCATGCGTCAGCATTATGTCGTCTGAATCAGCACCAGGATGAATTCCCTTGTGCAAGCCATGCTTGTACATTGGTGCCTCTGTATGTACGAAATTAAGCGGTACAAATTCTGTAAATCCTCCAGTCTCCTTCTGTATTTTACGAATGATTCCAATGTGATTGGCACGGTCTACATAACTTTCCATGTGGCCATACATCATGGTTGACGTTGACCTTATCCCAATCTTATGGGCAGATTTGATAACCTTAATCCAGTCCTTAACAGAAATTCTGCCCGGCGAAATTTTATCACGCATTTTTTGATCTAAAATTTCAGCTGATGTTCCAGGAATAGTATCCACGCCTGCATTCTTTAATCTTGAAAGGTAATCTCTTATCGTAATACCGTTTGTTGTTGCCGCATACAAAATTTCTTCAGGCGAAAATCCATGAATGTGCATCTTTGGAATTTCCTTCTTTATCTCCCGACAAATTTTTTCATACAGTTCGCCGTCCATGTCAGGTGGGAGACCAGCTTGTATGCAAACCTCCGTTGCACCTAACTCATGTGCCTCCTTTGCTCTTCTAACTATTTCTTCTACTGGGAGGAGATAACCTTCCTCTTCTCTGAAGTCTCTGCTGAATGCGCAAAATCCACATTGCTTTATACATACATTTGTGAAGTTGATGTTTCTGTTTACAACATACGTGACAACATCTCCAACTCTTCTTTTTCTAAGTTCGTCAGCTACGGAACAAACAAGTTCAAGATCAGTTCCTCTTGCAGAAAATAACATTACAGAATCTTTTATGTCAATTTCTTTTTCTGACAATGAGTTGTTTAGTATCCCAGCAATGATTGGGTCTGCATGTTTAAGTTTTGAATCTAAATCTGTGTTTTCTAATGTCATCTCCAAAATTTCCTCCTGACATATTTCTCATCATCTGAAAGACGTTCGATTTTTTCTTTTAGGTTTGAGTTAATCATATTGGTAAATTCTGGATAAACTGGGAAGCGTGCCTTTAATTCAAAACCCTGTTCAGTGCATTTTTTTTCCAAGGTGTTAATCTGAGGCCAAGCGAATTCTGGGTTAACATAATCTACAGTTATTGGTGAGATTCCTCCCCAATCATTTATTCCAACGTCAAGAAAGTCATCGTAGTTAGTAGGTGAGAGGTTTGGTGGGATTTGGATATTCATTTCAGGTAAAATTATTCTTGCCAAAGCTACTACTCTCTTGAAATATTGTTGAGGTGTAGATTGATGGTCTTTCATTTTGGTATCCTGTTTGGGCTCAAAGTTTTGTAAAATCACTTCTTGAATGTTTCCAAATTGTTTATGAAGTGTCTTGATTGTAAAAAGAGAATCAATTATTTCACGTTCGTTCTCTCCTATTCCAACCAAAATTCCCGTGGTCATTGGTATTTTTAGTTCGCCCGCATTTTTTAGAATCTGAATCCTAGCCTTTGGATCCTTGCTTGGTGCGCCGTCGTGTGGCATCCCTTTTTCTAAAAGTCTGTGACTAGAATTTTCTAGCATCAGCCCCATGCTGACATTTGTTTTTTTCAGCTCGTTCATCTCAGACCTGTTAAGATTTCCAGCATTTGTATGCGGAAACAGTCCTTCGTTTAATACTAATTCAGAACAGTGAACCAAATATTCACCAGTGGATGAAAATCCATTTTTTCTAAGCCATTTGAATGCCTCATCATATTTTTGCTCTGGGCTTTCACCTGTAACAAGTAATGCTTCCACACATCTGAGTTTTGCAGCTGATTTTGCTAGATTTTTCACTTCATCAATATTCATCATTGATAGTTTTGATTCGCCAATTTCAGCCTTGTATGTGCAGTATGAGCATGTATCCCTGCAAAGATTTACGATGTTAAAGAATGCCTTTTTTGAAAAAGAAACTACTTTTCCCTTGTGGTGGTCACGAAGATCATTAGCAACTTTGAAAATTTTTTCCGAGTCATGTTTTGAATGTGAAAATACTTCGTATGCATCATATTCTGTGATTTCACTTCCTTCCAAAACTTTGTTTAATGGCTCAAAATCAAATTCCAGTCTGCTCAACAAAAGTGATGTTTGATTTCAAGTATTTATTTTTGATTTTTAATTATAGATCTGGTCTTTCAACCAATTCTAAGGATATGTGCATAAATTCCCCATCTCTTAGAACACCAAGATGCATTGTATCTCCAACAGATTTCTCACGTTGCAAGTGAACTAGTATATCACTAATTTTTCTCACTTCCTTATCATCAACTGATAATATGATATCACCATTTGCAGGGTATTCCTTACCATCAATCACTTGTGTTTCTGTCATTCCCTTCAATCCTGCCTTATCAGCTGGACTACCATCTACAACTGTGATTACGAGAAATCCTTTAGCATCTTTTAGGTTTAACACTCTAGCAAGATCTGGGTCTATATCTCTGCCAGAAATTCCAATCCATGGATGTTTGTATTCCCCGTCTTCTATCAAGCTTGGAACTATTTTCAATGCGGTATTTGATGGAACTGCAAATCCAATTCCACTAAATTCGCCAGACATAGATTGTATAGCTGTATTGATTCCTATCACTTCCCCTTTCATATTCAATAATGGGCCACCTGAATTTCCTGGATTTATCGCTGCATCAGTTTGAATAACATCTGGAATTGAAAATCCACTGTCTTGAGTAGGAAGTAATCTACCAATTTGACTAACTATTCCAGAAGTCATCGAGCCTGAAAGTCCAAATGGATTTCCGATAGCAGCCACCGGTTCACCAACATGAAGTTGTGATGAGTCACCTAACCGTAATGGATGAAGCAAACGTGGTTTTTCACTAACTTTTATGACAGCTATATCTGTAAATTTGTCCTTTCCTACGATATCAGCATCGTATTGTGTACCATCCAAAAATGTTACAGTTGCTTTACTAGCACCTTCAACAACATGTGCGTTCGTTATAATGTGACCAAGATTATCATAAACAAAACCAGACCCCATTCCAGGAGTATCTCTTGGTCCATCAGGTCCCCTCTGAACACTAATTTTCACTACACCGGTTTCAGACTTTTCAAACAGTTGTACTAGATTGAGATTACCTTTTGCTGTATATTGTGTTTCATCACCCAATATTGTTGTGTCATGACCATTTGATGTGATCAGCTCAGGTGTTCCAACATTTCCAGAGGGAATTACAATAAACGTGAAAAGCAATATTGCTACAGTAGCACCAACTATACCACCAACAACAAATCCAGATTTTGCCAAGTGTTTCTGCCTCTTATTTTTTATCTATAAACTATTCTATACATTGATGGATTTTTGGACTTGTCCTTTCATCTGATATGTTCTTCCTCTCCATGATACTGCTGTTTTGCTTTTTGCCTGGATTAAGCCAGCCAAAAAACCAGAAACTACAATTAAGCTTCCAACAGGTGCAAGCAGCGAATATCTTAATTTTAGTTCAAGACCTTTTGTTGCATCTATTATTCCCCCCAAGTACACAAGTAAAGACGCAATGCATGAAATTACAAAAAGCATCAAAGACGAATCTGAATTAAAAATAATTGCAGAGTAGGCAAAAATCGGGAATGGCATAAACAATAAAAATAAAACTCCAAAAAAACTTGCCACAGCGATTCTTGCGTTTTGAAGATAGAGTGGTATCATGAGTCTCTTTAGCGCGTTCCATAGTGTGGAGGAATCTCTTGCCCATACGGCGTCAATAAGGTGCTCACCCCTTACCATACGCATTTTGAAGTTAGATTCTTTGACTTTTTTTCCAAGCGCACCATCTTCAACAATTTCACTTTTCACACCTTCATGCGTTCCAACAGAATCATAAGTTGTTTTTTTCATAATAAAGAAACTTCCAAAAAAATATCCAGTATTTTTTGCTTTATCATTCACCCGTAATGCAGAAAATCTAGTGTGCAAAAATGTGGAAATCATTGGCAATGTTATTTTTGTTATTCCATCTAAGCACAGCATTTTTGGGATAACTGTTAGCGCATCAAGTTCTAATGATAGTAGATGAGATACGGCAAGGGAAATTACAGATTTTTTGTGAGTAGTATCAGCATCGGTAAATAGAAGTAAATCTCCTGAAGCAACTTTGTATCCTTCCATGCATGCCCAATTTTTTCCCATCCATCCATCAGGTTTTGGATTAGCATCTACAAAAATTACTTTGGGAAATTTTTCAGAATATTTTTTCATTATATTTCCGGTTGAGTCATCTGATGAGTCGTTAATCGCTATGATCTCATAGTTGTCATAGTCTTGTTCAACTAGGGAGTTAAGACATTTCTCAATAAATTTTTCTTCATTTCGTGCAGGTAAAATTACTGAAACCTTTGGCTTTGAATGACTCTTTTCTTCAAATTTATCCAAGAATGGTGAGTTGCTGAACGTGTTTAGCATTGATTTAATTAAAGAGATCCATGTTGCTGAGACTCCAATTAAAATTGCAACAAGTATGTAATTGATTACATCTAATACTATGTCAATCAATTAGGAACTCTCAGCCTGTTTTTTTATTGATTCTATAGCTTGCTCTGTTCCACTTCGTATGTGTTTTTTAATCATACCTGTAAACATGCCAGCTAATCCACCCATTTTAATATCCCAGTTAGCCTCAAGTAAAGAACCACCATCTTTAGATTTCAGATTTAGAGTTTTTGAACCCTTGATTATTCCCTCAGTGAATTCAGCATGAATTCTTTCCTTTGGTTCTAAAGTGATTTTTTGCATACACTTGGAATCCCTGAATGCAATAACTATCTCTCTAGTTATCAAATTACCATCACGAGAAATGATCCTTGTTTCCTTGGTACCCTTCCAAAATTTTGGCTCTGCATCAAGATCTGAAATTATATCCCAAACTTTATCGATTGACGCATTAATCTCGATTGATGTATCTATGGTTGCCATATGGGCATGATTTTTTTTTTAAATATTAATTTTGATTCCGTAATTAATTTTAAACAGTCAGATTAACGTGTCTCATGTCTATTAGTTATGACGATTTTCAGAAGCTGGATTTGCGAGTTGCAAAGATACTCAAAGTAGAAGAGATCCCTGGTAAAAGCCGAATTGTCAAGGGAGAAATTGACCTTGGTGATGAGACAAGAGATGTCATTATTGGCGGTGCGGAATTTTATGATCCCGAAGAATTGATTGGCAAGACTGTGATAGTTGTAGCTAATCTTGAACCCAAAAAAATGGCTGGTGTAGAATCTAATGCTATGCTTCTAGCAGCTGACATTAACGATAAGCCTTTTTGGTTAACTGTTGATTCCGAGGTTCCACCTGGAACAAAAATCAAATAATTTTGTATCTACTCGTACAGCATTAACTTCTTTTCTTCAAGTAATGAATGAAGATTATTAACAGACCTGTAAACATCTGGTTCCTTTTTTGCACCTGTACAAACAAGTTTTCCAGATGAAAACAAAAGGATTACAGTTTTAGGTTCAACCATCCTATGGATTAGTCCAGGAAATTGTTCTGGTTCATACATACTTCGTGGAAGTGTTCTTGCAGCTTGCTCTAGATGTATTCGTCCACCCAAATTAATTGACGCCACAATGTTTTGAATATCCACAATCGCATCTTTTTTTACTTTTACTCCACCTTTGCGCAATTTTTGAACAACAGATTTTACAGCATTACGTGACATTGTTTCAGATTTCGCACCAGTGCATACCATCTTACCAGATGAAAAAATTAGAGTTGCTGTTTTTGGTGATTTTATTCGAAAAACCAATCCAGGGAATTGATCTGGGTGATATTCTACATCTGCAAACTTACGTGTAATCTCATTGAGGTCCATTTTTTGATTTACTGTAGCTGAGGCCACAACATTCTCAATACTTACGATAGGTTTCGTTTGAGGCAATTAGATATGCTCTAAACATCTGTAATAAAAAGAATCACCACTCTTTAGCCTGAAGAATTAGTCATTTGTTTTCGAATGGTTTAATTTGATATGCAACTTGCTTTGGTTTGTGGATTTTAGTAGCTTAGATGTACTTGACGAATTTTTTGGCATGGGAGATGATTCGAACCCATTCATGATGTTGATTTGGATACTTCCGATTATTCTTTTTGTGTTCTATGGTCAACGTATTCAATTGATAATCACTTCCAGAGACATTAAAAAAAGCATGGCTGAATTAGAACAATTCAGAAATGAATCTAGGGATGATTTGATTAATTATGTTAAACAAAAACTAACTCCTAATGATGATCCCACGAAAAAACTTGACAGGTTTTTTGATTATTTTACAATAATGCCAGTGGATATTGATCCAAATGGAATAATTCCCAAGATTCACAATCTTGTACGTTCAAGGGAGGATACTACACGTAAACAGATTAAATCAATGTTTTCTGATATTGATACACTAGAAATTACAAAAGTTCAAAATCTTTTAGAAATAGTCACGACATTGCAACTTTTGCATAAGGTAGTTAGACATTTGTTTTTGACTGCAAAAAAACAAAATAACTATCCCTTAATTCTGCCGTTACAGATGTTACTTCCGTTCATTATGGAACAGGCTGAAGCACTGAAAGACGCTGTTCCTGCATTTAAAAAGGGCCAGCCGATCGGTGATGGAATTGGTCCACTTGTGGTCGGCGAAATGATGCTTGGCACTAAAAAAGAAAAAGCTGAGTTTGAAACCGTTTATAGTGAATCAGAATTTGATGGTAGAAAATTGATCCTGTTAAAGGCTGAAGGTCCATATGCTACAGTTGGTAGACCAGGGGAAGCTACTGAATCTCTTGTAGAAAAATTAAAACCAAATGACATAATCATGATTGACGCTGCGCTAAAACTAGAGGGAGAAGATACAGGAGATGTTGCACAAGGATTTGGAGCTGCAATAGGTGGTATCGGCACTGATAGATTTAAGATTGAAGAAGTAGCAACAAAATATAACATTCCAGTATTTGCAATTGTAGTTAGACAATCTGTTAAAGATGCAATTACACTTATGAAGAAAGAGATTTCTGATCAATCTGAAAATGTAAGAGACCAAGTTTATGAAATGATAACAGATAATTCAAATCCTAACGACACAGTACTTGTCATAGGAGTTGGAAATACTCTGGGAGTTGCTCAGTAATGTCTGATAAAAATGAAATTGTGACTGCATATACCATACAACAATGTAATTCTTGCAAAGAACAATCAAAACGAAAATTTTCTGATGGTGATTATGTTTTCAAGGAAATTTCAAAGTGTTCATCATGCGATGGACAGGTAATAGTGGCAAAGATTTTTGGTGAATCTCTTACCCGATAGTAGTTACTGTAACACCGGTTTGATTTGGAATAAATGTATGTTCTGCTTGTGCAACAGTCTTACCACTTGCTTCAACAAGAATAGCATATGCTTTGACTACCTTCTTTTTAATCAGAATATCAAGTAATCTTCTAGCTTCTTTCTCTTCCCATTCGTTTAAGAGCCATCTTAAGGCAAATGGCAACATGTTAAAGTTATTCCAGATGTATTCCTGTACTTTATCTGCTTCATCATCCTTTGTTCTTTTTCTTGAAGACAATGCAAAAATATTCTTAATTTTACCATTACGAACAAAACCTAAACCATTTTTAGCTGTAACAAATGGTTCACATGCGTATGCTTGATTCTCTGAAAAGTCAAATGAGCCAATTGACCACATGTTAGGAACTGTTTTTCCTGCATGAATTGTATATTGATCAAGCGAATGGCCACTTAGATTAGCAATTGGCTTGAATCCCATATCCTGTATAGTATTCTGAATTTTCCTTCCAACATCCTTCGATTTTACGCCTGATTTGATCATTGACATTGCAGCCTCCAAGGCATTTTCTGCTGCTTGAACCAGTGAATCATGTTCTTGGTTATAATTCACTGTTACAGCAGTATCAGCTATATACCCATTAATCTGAGCGCCAAGATCAATTTTTATCAAGTCAGAATCTGATACTGTTTTTGTATCATTTGGCTCAGCGGTATAATGCGCTGCTATTTCATTAAGACTAGTATTTACAGGAAATGCACATTTCGCACCGCGTTTGATAATTTCAGATTCAGCATAATCACATATTTCTGCAACTGTCTTACCAATCCAATCTTTCTTACGAACGTTTTCCCTTACTTCACCAGCAATTTTTCCTGCTTTGATGTAATCCTCAATCTGCATTAACAATAACTGATTCTGTATGTTATTAAAATCCTAATCATTCAATGACTACATTTGCCTGCAGGGCAGGTAGGTCATTCTATCGAATTATTTCCTTTAGCATCGAGTTTTGTTGGTATCGAGCATTTTTGAGCATGAATTTCAGGAACCTAATTTCTGATTTTATTAATTTGACCTCAATTTTGACTAGGTCCTTTCGTAATTCATCAGTGTTTTTCTCTGACATAGTGAAATAGTAGGGCATAAAATAAAAAAACGATCAAGTTATGGATTTCTGACTTAATTATTGTAATTTCCTGACATGATGAATTCTATCTATTGTCTTAAATTGGGCAATTGTTTTTGTTTGCTGGGAGCGTGGTCTAGCTTGGTATGATTCTGCGTTTGGGACGCAGAGGTCGCGCGTTCAAATCTCGCCGCTCCCATTTTTTGTTCTTGAGTAACCAATCGATGCTTAGAATAGAATATTAACAATAACACTAGTAATTTTTTATTAATGCACCTTAATGTTCTCATGTTAAAGCAGGATGACCCTAGAAAATGTAGTGCTGCTAAATTAGTAAAATTCAATCTAGCAAAGCCTGTTACACGAACAACATCACGTACATTGGTTTTGAATCCGTTTTCAAAAAAAATATTATTAAAATCAGATAAGAAACTCGTTCATTCCATTACTGGGATTGACTGTTCGTGGAATCTTGCTGTTCCAGCGTTTAAAAAACCATTTACTGGTGTAGCACGAAAGCTTCCGCCGTTATTAGCAGGAAACCCAATTAACTATTCGAAACTAAACAAGCTGACTACTGTGGAAGCATTGGCTGGTGCCGTGTATATTCTTGGTGAATCAGAATTAATGCATACACTTCTTCAGAAATTCAAATGGGGACCCACATTCTTTGCACTAAATGAGAATCTGCTTGGAGACTACTCAAAGGCCAAGTCTGAATCTGAGATTCTCAAGATCAGTCATGAATATGGGCTCACCGACGCTCAGTTTACGTGATGTTGATCAATTTTACTAACAATTACAGATTTATTCAAGTGTAATTCAGACGCATCGATATGAGCGTGGAAACCAACTCAAGTGGACTTGTTCGAAGTCTATCCCTCTCACAGGCAATAATGATTGGTGTTGCCTCAATGATTGGTGGGGCAATCTTCGTACTAGTGGGACCTGGAATATCTGCAGCAGGACCTGCATTAATTATCGCATTTCTTCTTAATGGAATTATTACTCTATTCACTGCATTAACTTATGCTGAACTTGGTTCTGCCTTACCAGCTACTGGTGGTGGGTACAAATGGATACGAGAAGGACTTCCTAGACCAAATGCATATCTAAGTGGATGGATGGCATGGTTTGCACATACTATTGCGGGAAGTCTATACGCCGTAGCGTTTGGAACATTTTTTGGTCACTTGTTAGAATCTGCAGAGATAATTGACAATTCAACTGGAATTCCACTTGATAAACTATTTGCAGCAATCGCAATTATCATATTCGCCTTTGTAAACATTCGAGGTTCATCACATACAGGAAAGGTAGGAAGTGCAATCACTTTCTCACAATTAGCAATAATTGCTGCCTTGATCATAGCTGCGCTTGCTGCTATGACACTTACAAATCCAAACTGGCCAACTAATTTTCGAGATTTCTTTCCTAATGGAACATCTGGCCTCGTAATGGCAATGGGTCTTACATTCATAGCATTTGAAGGATATGAAATTATTGCACAAGCAGGAGACGAGATTAAAAAACCAAAGAAGAATATTCCGAAAGCAATTCTTATCTCCTTGGGAATAGTGGTTTCCGTTTACATTTTGTTTGCTTTTGTCTTTATTGGCGGACTTGATCCTCTGCAAATTGGACAACCTGCATGGGAATTCATTGGAAGTTATGGTGAACTTGGAATAATTGAGGCTGCAGAATATTATCTTCCATTTGGTGCATTAATTGTACTGGCTGGTGGATTTGTATCAACATTAGCTGCACTAAACGCAACAACATTTGCTGCCAGTCGTGTTTCATTCGCCATGGGAAGAAACCATGATCTTCCTCCAATGTTTAACAAACTACATGAAAAATACCGAACACCATTTGTCTCCACAATATGTTCTGCTGTAGTCATGATGGTACTTGCAATGTTATTTGATCTAACTATGATTGCACTTGCCGCCAGTGTTATGTTCCTGTTTTTGTTTGCACAGGTTAATGCAGCTTGTATAACAATACGAAGGCTTGCCAAAGAAAAAGGTCTGTCATACGGCTTTAAGACACCATTTTTCCCTGCAGTTCCAATTATTGGTTTTGCAGTTGTTTCCATTCTTGCAGTTTACTTGCTGTTTTCACAACCACTAAGTTGGGTAATTGCCCTTATTTGGATAGCAATTGGCTTTGTAATTTACAAACTATACACATCAAAAAAAGAGAAACAAGCTAACACCCCACTTGTATTTACCCAAGAACCTGAAGAAAGAAAGGAGTATAGGATCTTGGTGGTATATTCCAGGAATACAGCTGAGAAACTTACTAAGATTGCGACAGCAATTGCTGATCAAAATGATGGTGAGATATCCTTCCTTAGCACAATAACTGTTCCAAAACAAACCCCATTATCTTTTGCAAACAAATTTGGCGAGACAGGACTGGGAGTATTTAACCAATTTAAAAAATCAATTTCCCACTCAATACGACATAGGTATCTTGTCAGACTATCGCATGATCCTACTGAGGCTATATTGGCTACAGCCGAAGAAGAGGGAATTAACACTATGTTGATTGATTTCTCATTCCTGCGTAATAACAGAAAATTGTTATCGCTATCTACATGTGACATAATAGGTGTGACTCCAGGAAAGGACTTTGAGGAGGACATGTCTAACATAATTATTTCATATGATATGGGCCGTCATTCAAACCTTGGACTTGAAATTGCGCACGCAATTTCAGTTGATTACAAAAGTAAGATAAGGGTAGTTCGTGGAATAACGCAGTCTCCAGAAGTTGAACAGGAAATTGTTAACAAGATTAATGAAGTTATGTTTGATTTGGACCTCAGAAAAATACAATTTGAGAAAGTCTATCCAAAAACCAAAAACATGCTAGTATCATCTGAACTAATGAAAAATTTTAACAAAGTTAAGAATGGCATACTGGTTTTAGGTGCAGGGAATCAGGCTGATACAGCATTTAGTCCAAAAGCGTTAGAACTAGCAGATAAAACAACAAAGACAGTGTTAATAGTGCGTAATCATCTGTTCTCAGAATTTCATGCTAGATCATTTTTCAATATATTGCTGCAAATAGTTAAAGAAAATAAGATTCTATATCGTATTTACGTTGAGACTTTGACAGCAATTTCATTCGTAAAATCCAAGCAGAAGATTGGAAGATATGATGAGGAATACTTTGATTCAAAACACAAGTAATGTTGAAATTACTGATTGAATTACCATAACCAAGTGTGAGCTGGTGGACGACACGCTGCTACGGCAGAGGAAACTCCTCCCTTCATACAGGAAGTGTGATCTGTAGATGGATAGTCAGAGATGGCTGGCAACAGAACAGAAAACAATCCCATCTGGAGTGTACAGTGATGGTAATGCCTGAGGTTTCCAGAGACGGAATGAAAATCTGTCCCACACGAAGCAAGGTCAAAACGAACCGTATGTTCCTGTACTAGGTTCAGGTAGACCGCAAAGCGAAATATCGTTAAAACAGAAGGAGGGTTACGGCCAGCACTCACTCTTTTGGTTCAAAACCTTTTGGCAGAGCACCACGTTTACTTGCTGGTTTGTCTTCAGTTTTTTCTTCAACTTGTGGTTTTTCTTCATCATAGAAGTTTCTATGTTGATCATAATCTTCCAAACCTGTTACTTGTGCTTCTCCTCTAACAGTTTGGTATCCACCTGCACTTGCACTTGTCTGTACACCAGTAAGTTGTGATGGATCAATTCCTTGTTGTTGCAAATCCTTTCCTTCTTTCTTTAGTTTTCGTTGACTGATGATCATTATGGCTGCACCACCTACAGCTGCCATACCAGCCATTCCATAGAGGATAAATGCTGGGAATTCTCCAGATGATGTTGACGCATATCCTTCAGGCGCATTTGGTGTTACACCAAAAATTTCTGAAGTGCCTAAGACGTCTCTGTTTGCAAATCCAAGTATGTCAATACTTGCATTACCAGATGATTCGAAGCTTGTCACTCTGTATGTTTTATCGATATTAACCGATCCTTCACGTACTTGTTCTCTTATCAAACCTTCCCGTAGACTACTTTCACCCATTGTAAATGAGGAAATTACAGAACCTGTCTGAAATCCATGTTGTGCAGCATCAACACCTATTCCAGTTGGATCAAACAAAAAGTGCCAGTTCCCAATTGGTTGTTCTTTTATTTCATCACCATTCATTAGTCTAGTGGACATAATTTCTGCTGCATCACTAGATTTTAGTGACAATGCCAAAGATGGTGTAAATCTATCAAAAGTTGAG
This sequence comes from uncultured marine group I thaumarchaeote, assembly GCA_902590655.1. GTDB lineage: Archaea > Thermoproteota > Nitrososphaeria > Nitrososphaerales > Nitrosopumilaceae > Nitrosopelagicus. The sequence goes on along the minus strand of CACIXQ010000015.1, from coordinate 4,556 downwards.
ATTGGTAAGTTGATTTCAACATCACCGTATGCTGGTGTACTTATGATAACAGGTCCAACAGCACCAAATCCTCTCCAATCTACATCTATCAAAGTTGGGTCGTTTCCAGAACCAGATTTAATTACAAAATTTTGGATTGTAGGATGTAATATTATAGTATAATCTACTGACATGCTTGTACTTCTTCCAGTCATCACTGTTCTGTAATCTACAGTAAGGTCAGTAACCTGAGCTTGGCTGTTCTTTGAAAGAATGTACGAATTTATTTTTGAAATTAATGACTGCACACTTGGGTTTGATGAATCAGCAGAAAATGACAGCTCTTTTGTCAGACCATTCATCTCAGTAAGGTTTCCACCATCTGAATAGTCTATGTTAATGGATCGTTGGTATGTCATCTTAGCAACCGCTGTATCTGAGCCAGGCTCAATTGTGACTTCCAGTTGTGATGATGCAAAAACAGGAGATATGCCACTAATAGCGATAAAAATCGATAAAAATGCAATAATTACTATAGATTTCTTCAACATGCACTTTTACTTTTGTATCTTTAATTAATTTTACCCAAAAAATTACGGGAGAAATGAAAGGGTAATATTGGTAGCATGTTTTTGCTAAATGGTTCTAGGAGATAAAAAATTGATTACAATACTTGCTGGCGGATCTGGTTCAGTTAAACTGGTACGTGGATTAGCTTCCCATAGGTCAGATATCAATGTGGTTACTAATGTTGGCGATAATTACTGGCTTTATGGGATGTATATCTGTCCTGACATTGATACTATAACTTACGGTTTATCTGATTTACTTGACCAAGATAAGGGCTGGGGAATAAAAAAGGATACATTTGGATTTTTACGACAGATGGAAATTTTTGGAGAAGAGACATGGTTTAGAATAGGTGATAGGGATACAGCTACACATCTTACTAGAACTAATATGTTAAAAAATGGAAAAAGTTTGAGTGACATTACAAAATGGCTGTCTGAAAAATTTTCAATTGAGATTAAAATAATACCAATCACCGACAATACGGTTGAGACTAGAATTATAACAGACAAGGGTGATATGCATCTTCAAGAATTTTGGGTTAAGCATAGAGGCATGGATGAAGTAAAAGGAATTGAATATCAGGGTGCAGACAAGGCACGTCCAAATCCTGATGCTGTAAACGCGATTCATGATTCTAGCCTAATAGTTATCGCACCAGGTAATCCGCTTACTAGCATAGGACCAATGTTAGCAATCAAGGGAATAAGAAAAGAGTTAGCAAAAAAGAAAAACAAAGTTGTTGCTGTAAGTCCAATAATTGGAAATGCTGCAATTAGTGGACCAACTGGTAAATACCTTGAAGCAGCTGGGATTGAAGTTTCTGCGGTAGGAATTGCAAAGATGTACGCAGATGTATGTTCAAACTTGATTATAGACACCAAGGATCGTAAGCAAATAAAACAAATCGAGTCATTGAACATAAATGTGCATGATACAAAAATCAAAATGACAAACAAGCAAGCTGAAGATGCACTTGGAGCATCCATTTTAAAACAGTTTCATGCATAAGTTGAAAACTTCCGCAATTATTCCAGTCAAAACATTCTCTAAGGCCAAAACAAGGTTAAACTTGCAACCGGATTGTAAGGAAGAAATATGTAGTTTGATGTTACAGGAGGTTCTTAGAACTATTTCTGATTGTAAAATTATTAATCAAATAGTCCTAGTAACAAAAGATGAAGATGCTTTAAAGATTGGCAGACAATTTAACGCTGTAGGAATTTTCGATAATGAATCAGGAGTTAATAATGCAATAAATTTAGCTGACGAATATCTCTCTGACAAAAATTTTGATTGCTCAGTAATATTTCCACAGGACATACCAACAATGACATCTACCGACATTGAGACACTGTTAGGTTTTATCAAATCCACAAACTCTGTAATTATTGTTCCCTCAAGACAGTTTAATGGAACTAATGCATTAGTTAGATGTCCTTCAGGTTTAATGCAGACAAAATATGATTTGGGTAGTTATACGTATCAAATAGATGCCGCAAGAACAAGAACTAACAATATATCAATTGCACTAATTCGTAGAATGATGCTTGATATTGATGACGAATCTGATCTTGCATTTATGCTAAAGCAAAATAGCAAACATGATTTTTGTAATAAAATTGCATCATACTTCTAGTTCATGTTTTTTTGAGTATACATAATTTAATGCTAAAACTGCAACTGATATTATCCCAGTCACCACAAGTATTATCTCAACTGTATTCAACAATGAATGTTCAAATGCACTGGTAATGGAAATTTGGTTGATGTCAGCCACGATATATCCATAGGAATAGACAAAGTAGTTCGTTGCCCAATGAATCAGTATAGCTGGCGCAAGACCATATCTGTAGTATACCCATCCAATTATAATTCCGCTTGCAACTGCCTGTGCTAATTTCCCACTACTCCAAGATTGATCTGCAAAAATATGTGCAGCGCCAAAGAGTATTCCTACTATTACAATTACAGTCAATGCCTTTTTCGTGCTTACATTACGTAGATTTTTCCATGGCCACCATAATGATTTTCCAAAAAGTTTTAGTGATGACCCATAAGAGTATAAGGCAAAAAGAGGAACACCTATCAGTATAACTCTGAAGCCAATTTCTTCTATAATAGGCGCAAGCGATATATCAAAAAATTGTATTAGTTGGTTTGGAGCTTCCGGTTGCTCAATAGGAATGCCAAGAAGTTCTTGCACGCCAATTATTCCAGCTGAAACAATTACTAAAATCGAGAACCATTTGATTGCGGCAACAATGTAGCTGTCTTGTATTTTGTATTTTCCCTCTGTGATCATTGATTGCAACACAGAAACAAAATTGGTTTTTGGACCAAAAAGTGCAATTGTAAAAATAATCAAAAACGTACACCATATAACAACGAATCCATCTCCTAACTCAAACTCTATTGGGGCCTCAAAGCCTACGCCCGCAAGAAAAACACTAAGACTGTCCATGGGATATTCATATGTTACATCATCTCCTATTCCCGAATTGAAAACCAAGTACATTCCAGTTGGAAATGATATCACCATCAAACAAAAAATCACTGATATCAATGCAGTGTGCGGTATTGCCAACCCCTGCAAAATTTTATTCTGCGTTGACACTTTTTTTCAGTGTAATTCTATCGTGTCTTCTGCAAAACCAAGCCCTACTAATGTTTCTTTAATTGTATCCCTATGGTCGCCTTGTAAAAATACATAGCCCTCTTTTGCGGTTCCACCACAAGCATATTTGCTTTTTAGTTCCTTTGCAACATTTTCAAGATTGTTGATCTTAGGATCAAGTCCTTCAATCATTGTTCCCTTTTTCTTAAAACGTCGAGTCTCAAGACGTATAATAATATGAGTACTGTCTTTGTCAAGGTCACCACAGGCGCATAAATCGTCAGGAAGTCCGCAAGTGTTACAAATTACCGCCATTAGTTCTAATTTCATCATCTTGCATTATTATTAAGCCTTATCAGCCTTGGATCAAGAAAGTTTAGGAAACACTAGGACTTTTTACAAACTAATTTAAGGTTATATTATTGCCGGATGATTTGACGCAGAAAGCGATTAAAATCCTACTTGGTGGTGGAACAATGCTAAGTGAGCCGTGTCCATACTGTAAAGGTGTAAGAGTGATGAAGGATGGTAACGCATTGTGTGTAAATTGCGGTAAAGAACCAGAGGAGAAGCAGGTAAAAACACAAAGTAAGAATGAAGATTCATCTTCCACACTACAAACACTTGAGAAAAAACTTGAAAAATTATCTAGTCAACTTGAAAAGGAAAATGAACCAGCAAAACAGCAGGAATTGATAAAATCCATTGATTTGTTAATAAATCTAATAGCAAAATTAAAGTCAAATTAAAAAAGTTTTTATCTTTACCATTCTGCCCAAATACCAAGGATGGCAGAAGGTAAAAAGAAAAACGCACCACTACCAGCATCTAGCGCTGGTTTACTAAGATTCTTTGAAGATGAGACAAAGGGAGTTAAGATTGATCCAAAAATTATCATTTCAATACCAATCAGTCTCGTTGCAGTATCATGGGCCATTGATCTTCTTCTGATTCCATAATATCATGTCAGATTCAAACGATATAGAAAATATTCATAGGAGATATACACTTACGCTGATAAACCCATCATCGTATTATGTTTCGCTGTTTGGTTCTATTGCAATAGCAGGTGTAATCTCTTTTCTTTGTTTTAATAACTTCATTACAAATTATGAAATATTTTATCATCTCCCAGCTGCTTTAGGAGCATTACTTGCAATCCAATACATAGATTCACGATTTACACGACACAAGGAATATTCAAAATCACTTCATATGTCATTTTTTGGAAACGTGTTGTGGTTGATCACGATAGTAGCTGGAATCATAGGTTCTAGTATGTTATCAATAGAACCAGCTCTGTTTTATGTTGCTCTTGGCATGTTCATATTTTCTAGCTTTAGGATTGGAATTATGACTACCACACTTGGAATAAGTATGAAAAAAGCAT
>CACIXQ010000014.1 GCA_902590655.1 uncultured marine group I thaumarchaeote | reverse complement strand
AAAATGCTAGGAACTAGCGGAATGAGAGCTAAGATAACAAATGCAGCAATAATAGGAACCGTATACGTCAATCTAACAAATTTGCATTGCAAAGAGTCTATTTAACGATCCCATTTTTTCATGACTTTATCCTAAATTCTTTTGAGTTCTGTTAATGTCTGGAGCATGGTTGAAACTGTAATCAATGCTGCAATAGCGAAAAGAATTGTGTACGTCAATCTTATCTATCCAGTGGATGTATAATTACTGTGTGGTAAAAACACAACAAATTCTTTTTCGATTGTTTTTTCAACTCCAATGTATTTTCCAGCAATAGAAAGTATGTTATCACCATACCAGTCTGAGACATGTTTTGTACCAGGAATATTCTCTCGACCAAGGTAAATTCCATTGTTTGTAATCACTTCTCCAATATCACGTCTTAACTCGCCATCTTTGGAAAGAATTTTTAGATTTAGTTCAACTCCGTCGATATAATTTCCACGATATTCATCGAATGTTTCTATTTGAAACCTCCAATCCATTCCACTATAAGCCCAATTTTGACAGCAATTTCCACCATTTACTATCATGTGAAACTCCTTTACTTCCTCAACTTCTACTAACTCTTCAACTACCTCAACTTCTGTTTCTTGCTCAATGATTATGATTCCCTCACCAATTAGATATCTTAGTGCGGCAACGAATGTGGAATCATTAATTTCATCATTGGACCACCAACCAGCAGTAGTTTTGACCCAACGAGGAATAACATTTTCACCATCACCTTCACCCAGTTCTGTTGGTGGTAATATGATAACATCATTAGTTATCATCCATTGTATGCCTGATACAAATGAATCATCGTTGATTTGATCATCAGCCCACCAACCAGCGTTATTTTTTATCCAGCTTGGAACGGTAAAATCTGAATCCCAATATTCGTATGATAGCACAAAGGGAATGGTTGAAACTATAATCAATGCTGCAATAATAGTAACAGTATACGTCAATCTATTCAGTATTAATTACAACGAAACTATTTAACGAAGTCCCCATCTTTTCATGACTTTATCCTCAATTTTCTTAAAGATTAGTCCCTCAGCAATTATTCCAATGCCCATTATTACCAGCATTATCGCTATTACCTGTGATACATCGTTAAGCTGACGTCCAACATTAAGAAGGAATCCAAGTCCCAAGAATGAGAATAAAAGCTCTGCACCTATCACACCCCTCCAAGCAAACGCCCAACCCTGCTTAAATCCAGATATTATGTATGGAAATGCTGCAGGAATTAATATCGAAGTTACAAGTTGTCCTTCTTTGGCACCCATGTTTCTTGCAGCCTCAATGTAAGATGGATTGATGTTTTTCACACCAGTGTAAGTATTAATAGTTACAGCAAATATTGCACCAACGGCTGTAACAAAAATAATTCCAGCATCGGTAAGACCGAACCAAAGAATTGCAAGTGGCACCCAAGCTACTGATGGAATTGATTGTAGTCCAAGAACTAAGGAACCTATTGTTTGGTTAACAGTTTCGACTCTTGCCATGAAAATTCCAAGTACCAAACCACCACCAATAGCTATTGCCAATCCAATAACAAGTCGCAATAAACTCGTTCCAATACCAAAGAACAAACTTGCATCAGCTACACCATATGCCAAGTCTTCCACAACTTCAAATGGTGATGGAAATATGTTGTCAGGCCAAATGTCTGCGCTGTCAAGACCCTGCCATGCTATAACTATGAGTGCGTAAAAACCAATTTTTTTTGCTAGTACATTTGGCTTCATTTTTTCACCTACTTTTTAACCTCAGGTCGTAGTTCTGCCAAAATTTTCTGTTGATATGGCAAAAGATTTTCATCTTCTGCGACTCTTGGACGTCTATAATCAATCTTAATCTCCTTCTTGATCTTTGCAGGTCTATGGGTAAACACTAAGACACGCGTACCTAACATGACTGCTTCCGAAACATTATGAGTTACAAAAATTATTGTCTTCTTTGTCTTCTGCCAGATTAACTGCATTTCCACTAGCAAGAGATCTCTAGTCTGTGGATCTAGTGCGGCAAACGGTTCATCCATTAGCAATACATCAGGATCCATTACTAACGCCCTTGCTATCGCTACGCGTTGCTTCATTCCAGTAGAAAGCTGGTAAGTGTAGGAAGTCGCAAATTGGCTGAGCTGCATCATATCCAGGTATCGGTTTGAAATCTTGTTTCGTTCTTCCACTGGAATGCCGGCTATTTTTAGACCATATTCCACATTATCCCGAACATTAAGCCAGGGAAACAATGCACCCTCTTGAAATACCATTATTCTATTTGGTCCAGTAGTATCAACTGATTTTGTATCGAGAAAAATTTCTCCACCATCCGGTTTTTCTAATCCTGCCGTAATTCTCAGAAAAGTGGATTTTCCACAGCCAGAGGGACCTACAATACATACAAACTCGCCATCTTCAACATTGAGGTCAATACCATCTAATGTTTTCAGCGGTTTTCCATCATGTTTGAAATACTTTTCAATATTTCGAGATTCTAGTTTACCCATTTAGCTCTCCCACCATTTCGTTCAGATTTAAATCAGGTTGATAAAAAATACCATCTAAATTGTAACCAGTTCTTCCAAGATACCCCAATGAATCTGCACGTTCTGCAAAGGTTAACACCGAACTTTTAATCGGATCAGATGTTATTGTCAAATTTGAAAATGACTCATCAATAATTTTGGTTGGTAGTGATTTTCCCATGTGTTTTTTCAAAAATCCTTCAAAAATTGATTTAGATTTGTCTGGGTTTGTATTGATCCATCCTACAGTTTCTTCATGTGATTTTATCCAGTTTTTAACAAGTTCAGGATTGTCTTCAAGATAGTCTGTTCTAGCTATCAAAAGTACTGATGCGAACTCCCCATTTGGCCATAACTTTTCTTCATTGAATAATCTTACACCATCAAGCTCTTCCACTAGCATTGTTGCCCATGGTTCTGGCACCCATGCTCCATCAATCTCGCCTTTTGCAAACAAAGTATAGATATCAGGATTTGAAATGTTCAAAACAAATACTGTTCCACCTTTTTCAACAGATTGTAGATTATTTGACGTAAGATAATGTCTAAGAGAGACATCCTGGCTGTTACTAATTTGTGGAGATGCAATTCTCTTTCCATCAAAGTTTTCAATCGAATCCAGACCGGAATCTGGCTGTACAATAAAACTCGCACCACCACTAGCAGCACCTGCTAAAATTTTAACATCATTTCCATTAGATTTGAGAAATCCATTGATAACTGGTCCTGGACCAACATAGGCTACATCAATAGAACTAGAAAATATTGACTCGATTACTTGCGGTCCACTGTCAAAAATTTTAGTTTCAATTTCTATCCCCTCACCAATTCCATTTTGAAAAATTCCACTCTCTATACCAACTATAGGAGCTGCATGACCAATACTAGGAAAGAATGCAACACGTATCTGGTCCTGGTTTGATTGCTCCTGACCACCGCCTAATCCAACAATTATAGCGATGGCTATTGCTGCTGCAATTCCAAAGCCGATTGATGTGGAAATTTTCATAAAACAGCGTTATAAATCAGAGTTAAATAGTGATCGGATTTTAGCTCCAGCTATTACAAAATTACTAAAAAATTTCAGAACATAAGAGATAAATGCAAAACAAGTCACTCCTTTGCCCTATGAAACAAAAAGCGATACTTGCATTTTCGGGTGGATTGGACACCTCGGTGGTAGTAAAGTATCTACAAGAAAAGCACAACATGGATGTTGTCACGGTTACAGTGGATGTTGGACAGGAGGATGACTACAAAAAAATTTCTGCCAAGGCAAAGAAACTTGGTGTAAAAAAACATTACAACATTGATGCGAAAAAAGAGTTTGTTTCTGATTACATATTTCCAGCAATAAAGGCTAATGCACTATACCAAAAAAAATATTGTCTGGCAACTGCACTTGCTCGACCATTAATTGCTCGGAAAATGTTACAAATTGCAAAAAAAGAAAAAGTCACTGCACTTGCACATGGATGTTCAGGTAAGGGTAACGACCAAGTAAGGTTTGATTTAACAATGCATGCGGGTTCTAATTTACCAATAATTGCTCCAATAAGGGATCTTAATCTGGATAGGACAGAAGAATTAAAGTTTGCAAAGAAACATGGAATCAAAATAGAAAACGTTGCAAAAAAATTTAGTATTGATCAAAACTTATGGGGACGTGCAATTGAGGGTGGAGTCTTAGAAAATCCTAACAATGAACCACCAGATGATGCATTCATTTGGGTTAAGACAAAAAATCTTCCTAACAAACCCCTGTATCTAACAATAAAGTTTGAAAAAGGAATACCTGTAGCAGTAAATGGAAAGTCTATGAATCCAATAAAACTGATTAACTACATTAACAAAAAGGCTGGTTCATGTGGTGTTGGAATCATTGATCATATTGAGGATCGTGTGGTTGGGATAAAATCACGTGAAGTATATGAAACGCCTGCTGCCGCTTGTCTGATAGAAGCTCATTCTGATCTGGAAAAGATGGTACATACTAAACATGAAACCAAATTCAAGTCACTAGTAGATGATGAATGGGCTTGGTTAGTATATTCTGGTCTTTGGGAGGATCCATTACGAAGTGATCTGGATATGTTCATACAACAAACACAGAAGCGAGTATCAGGTACTGTCAAACTGAAATTATTCAAGGGAAGCCTTCGTGTAGTTGGTCGGGAATCAAGGTATTCACTGTACAGTCATAAAACTGCAACATATGGAAAGGGTTCGAATTTTGACCAGAAATTAGCTAAAGGATTTGTGGAATTATGGGGAATTCAGTCAACAGAAGCTAATAAATTACAAAGGAAAAAGTGAAAAAAAATCATGAATTGCCCAGAATGTGATGCAGAACTAAACATCCCTGAAGATGCTGCTGTTGGAGAGATTGTTTCCTGTGGCGATTGCGGAGCTGACTATGAAATTTCAAAGAAAGACGGTTCTACAGTTGAGATCAAGGAAGCAGAAACAGTAGGAGAAGACTGGGGAGAGTAGTTGTCAAAAATTTCCATAGTATTTGACCGGCTAAGAACGGAAGAAAAAATGCTTCAAAAGGAGGCAGAAGAACTTGGGCATGAAATCTCACTTATTGATGCTAAAACTACACAAATCAACACAGACAGTCAAATACAAGATTTCAATTTTGGTAACATCGTCTTAGAGCGTTGTGTTAGCTACTATAGAGGATTATACTTTACTGCTTGTCTAGAATTTCTTGATGTTCCAGTAATCAACAAGTTCAATGTTTCGACCATTTGTGGTAACAAGTTGCTTACATCCATGCTGCTAAAAAAGAACAACATACCAACACCAAAAACACATTTTTCTTTTTCTGCAGACGCTGCACGGGAAAATCTGAATGATACTGGTTACCCAATGGTGATAAAACCTGTTATCGGAAGTTGGGGTAGGAGTGTTGTACCACTTAAGGACAAAGACACATCTGATGCAATAATTGAACAACGAGAAATTACCGATGGTCCTTTGGATAGAATTTTTTATCTTCAGGAAATGATAGACCGACCACCAAGAGACATTAGGGTAATCACAATTGGAGACAAAGCAGTTACTGCTATGTATAGGAAATCCTCAGATAGTTTCAAAACAAATATTGCGTTAGGAGCAGAACCTGAAATTTGTGAAATAACAAATGAAATTGAGGGATTATGCGCAAGTGCCTCAAAGGCTGTTGGTGGGGGAATTCTTGGGGTTGACTTGATGGAGGATAACGAAAATGGTCTAGTTGTACACGAAGTGAATAACACTGTAGAGTTTAAGGGTCTAGTCAAAGTTGCAAACATAAACATCCCAAAAGAGATGATTGAGTTCGCAATAAACTCGGTTAGAAAGTAAACCGATTAATAACAATAAATTATACCAAATGCGAAGAGTGTCACAATGAAAGTAGGAATAATAGGTGCGTCGGGATATGTCGGGGGCGAAGTAGTCCGTCTACTGTTAAGTCATCCTGAGGCTGAAGTCTCAATGGTTACATCAACTAAACATGTTGGAGAATACCTACATAGAATACACCCAAGTCTAAAGGGATTCACAGAACTGACATTCTCAGAACTTGATTATGATAAAATGTCAGACAAATGTGATCTAGTTTTCACTGCAGTACCACATGGAACTGCAACTGACATTGTGAAGGCACTTTACGATAGAGGTATGAAGATTATTGATCTTAGTGCAGATTATAGATTACATAATCCCGAGGATTACACAAAGTGGTATGGTTGGGAACATCCACATCCAGATTACTTGTCAAAATCAGTATTTGGTGTGCCAGAACTTCACAGGGATAAAATCAAAAATGCACAACTGGTTTCCTGCCCTGGTTGTATGGCAGTAACATCCATGCTTGCATTACATCCATTGGTTAAGAACGATTTGATTGATACAGAACACATAGTAGTTGATTCTAAAATTGGTTCTTCTGGCGCTGGTGCTGGAGGTACATCAGGTACACAACATGCAATGAGAGCTGGAGTGATCAGACCATACAAACCAGCGAAACATCGTCACACTGGTGAAATTGAACAGGAGCTTAGCGAGGCTGCTGGAAAAAAAATAAAGGTTTCAATGAGTCCACACGCAGTGGATATTGTACGAGGAATTCTTTGTACAAATCATACATTCTTGAAAAGGGACGTTGATGAAAAGGAGCTTTGGAAACTATACCGTGCTGAGTTTGGAGAAGAAAAGTTCATCAGGCTTATACGAGACAAAAATGGTCTGTACAAGTTTCCTGATCCAAAATTTGTTGTTGGTTCAAACTTTTGTGATATTGGTTTTGACCTTGACAAAGACAATAACAGATTGATTGCACTATCGGCATCCGACAATTTGATGAAAGGTGCAGCAGGTTCCGCTGTACAAAACATGAATGTAATGTCAGGATTCGATGAAATGCAAGGAATTATGTATTCCCCATTGACACCTGTATAAGAAATGATTACAATCAAAATTGGAGGGAGTGTAGTTGATGATTTACATCCTTCTGTTGTAGCAGACATAAAAAAAGTGCGAGATGAGGAAGAAGTAATCTTAGTTCATGGTGGAGGAAAGGAAGTAACCAAGGTAACGGAACAATTAGGAAAGGAACCAAAGTTTGTTGTTTCACCTGGTGGTGTAAAGAGTAGATACACTGACTTGGAAACTGCAGAAATTTTTACCATGGTTATGTCTGGAAGGATCAACAAAACAATTGTAAAAATGTTACAAAAAAATGGAATAAATGCTGTAGGTCTATCTGGAATAGATGGAAAAATAATACAAGCTGATAGAAAGAAAAAACTCATAATAACAAATGAAAAAGGACGAAAACAAGCTATTGATGGCGGATATACAGGTAAAATCACACAAGTCAATGCTAACCTGATAAAATCTATTCTTGACCAGGGCTATACACCAGTAATTTCCCCAATAGCAATTAGTGAGGAATCTGACTTTCTTAATGTAGATGGCGATAGAGCAGCTGCTAACATTGCAGGTGGAGTAAAAACTGACAAGGTTTTATTCCTAACAAATGTTGATGGACTGCTAATGGATGAAAAACTAGTGGATACTCTAACTCTAGCAAAGGCAAAAGAAATTCTGCCACAGATTGGATTTGGTATGGAAAAGAAAATACTTGCTGCGACTGAAGCACTTGACATGGGAGTAACAGAAGCAATAATTGCAAATGGTCAAAGGGAAAACCCAATATCCTCTGCAATTGCACATAATCATTGCACGGTAATCAAAGATGAATGAAGATCAATATCTAGGAAATCTTTACCAAAGGTTTCCAGTAACAGTAGAAAAGGCATTAGGCTCACACCTCTGGGATACTGACAACAACGAGTACATTGATTGTATGGGTGGATACGGTGTTGCTCTAGTTGGCCATCGAAATGAACGTGTTGTAAATGCGATTAAATCACAAATTGATAAGGTGATTACGGTTCATAGCTCTTTCTATAATAAAACTAGGGAGGAGTTTTTGCAAACTTTGATCAATAATGCACCATCTGGGCTTTCCCAGGTTCACCTCAACAATAGTGGTGCTGAATCTATAGAGGCTGCTATAAAATTCGCTAGGAAGTTTACAGGTAAAAAGAAAATGGTGGCAATGAAAGGCTCCTATCACGGAAAATCCATGGGAGCCTTGTCACTGACTTTCAATCCAAAGTATAGGGAATCTTTCCAACCTCTTGTTGAAAAAGTTTCATTCTCACCGTATGGAGATGTAAATGCATTACGTGATGCTGTTGACAAGGATACTGCATTTGTAATCTTGGAGCCTATTCAAGGGGAAAGCGGCATTCATGTACCACCTGAAGGATTTTTGCAAGAAGTTAGAAAAATTTGCGATGAAAATGATAGTCTGCTCATCTTTGATGAAATTCAATCTGGTTTAGGCAGAACTGGAAGTATGTGGGCATCAGAACACTGGAAAACAGTTCCTGACATAATGTGTCTTGCCAAGGGAATTGCTGGAGGAGTTCCCATGGGTGCTACATTAGTAAGACCAGATATACTGGCTGTTATGAAAAAGGGAGAGCATTCATCTACATTTGGCGGAAACCCACTGGCATGTGCTGCGGGAACTGCTACGCTTCATGCATTAACACAAGATGGCTTAATTGAAAATGCAAAGAGTATGGGAGAAAAACTCTCAAATGGTTTAGAGGAGCTCAAATCAAAGCATGCCATCATTAGAGAAGTTAGGGGTAAAGGTTTGATGATTGGCGTGGAATTAAAATTTGAGGTGAAGGATATCCTAATGGAAGGAATCAAAAATGGATTGTTGCTTCTATATTCTGGTAGAAACATACTAAGATTTCTTCCTCCGCTGGTTATCTCCGAGGATGATGTTGTGAAAACACTACAAATACTAGATAAGCTACTCACAAATGAGGAGAATAGAAGAAATGCATAAGGACAAAGTTGACGAACGTATTTTAGAATTTTTGCGCAAGGATTCTAGAGAATCCTTTGTTGAAATCGGAAAGAAACTAAAACTTTCAGAATCAGCTATCAGACACAGAGTAAAAAATATGGTTGATAGTGGAGCAATTACTAGATTTACAGTGGAAGAGGAAGGAGGTCAACCAGAGGCTCTTGTCTTAGTATCAGCTGACTCATCCATTGACACATCAAAAGTTTCGCTAAAACTTACAAAACTTAATGGTATAAAAAAAATATATGAAATCACTGGTCAGTATGATATCTGTGTAATAGTACGGGCACCTACCATAACCGAGATCAATGTATGTATTGACGATTTGCGAAAAATTAGTGGTGTAACTGACACCAATACTGTAATAATTCTTAAAACAATATCGTAAACGACAATCGTCGTATTATTGCAGGCATTAACTAATTTAGGATCAATTATTATCTAAGACAACGATTTTAGTACGATTATCTTTATATTAATGATTTTCTTCAACGAATTCAGCAATGAATGATCCGAATTACTATGCAGAGGAATACAATTCAGTAGAGAAAGAAAACAAGAAAATAACAATCTTGGACTCCACGTTAAGGGAAGGTGAACAACATCCTGGTGTTTCGTTTACTGTTAAGCAAAGAATACAGATTGCTTGGGAACTAGATTACTTTGGTGTTAATCAAATTGAGATATCACCAGTTATTTCTAATGATCATGCTGAAGCGACTAAGACAATTATCAAACAAGGGTTACGTGCAGACATTGTTGCACATGGTAGAGCTCTGAAGGATGACATTGATGTGTCATTGAATTGTGGTGCATCTTGGGTTGCAGCATATCTTGGAATATCTGACATACATCTAAAAGATAAGCTACGAATATCAAGAGAAGAGGCAATGGATAGAGCGGTTCAAACTGTGGAATACGCAAAATCACATGGACTAAAAATTAGATTTACTGTTGAGGATGGTAGTAGAGCAGACCCAGAATATTTAATCAGTGTTTGTAAGGCTATAGAGGATGCAGGCGTAGATAGGATTAGTCTTCCTGACACTGTAGGTATTCTTAGGCCTATAGGAATGTATAATTTTGTTAAGAGAGTTCGTTCTGAAATCAAAACCCCACTTGATGTGCACGTTCATAATGATATTGGTTTTGCATTAGCCAACGCTTTTGCTGGGTGTGATGCTGGGGCTGATCAGATTCATACAACGATTGATGGTATTGGAGAAAGAACAGGTATACCATCTTTGGCTGAAACAGCTGTTGCTCTGACACACTTGTATAAATCAGAAAATGATTTTAGATTGGATATGTTAGTTGATCTTTCTAGGTTAATAGAGCAATATACAAACATACAACCTTATGATTCAAAGCCAATTGTTGGAACGTCAGCTTACAAACATAAGGCTGGTACACATCTGGCTGCGGTTTTGAATAATACTGCTGCATATGAACCAATTCATCCAAGGACCGTAGGAAACAGACGAAGAATTGTTTTCGGTGAATTAGCTGGTAAGACTGGTGCAGAATATCTAATGTCACTACTAGGTCTGGAAAAAAATACCAAAAGTGCCAAAAATATTGCAATGGGTTTGAAGAATCTTAGGATGGGTGATCTACTTGAGATTCCACTTGAGGATGGAGTGGAAAGAAAGATAATTAATGACGAAAAAGGAAGTAGGTATAGAAATGACTAATTGCCCAGAATGTGATGCAGGAATAAACGTGCCTGAGGATGCGGTAGAAGGTGAGATTGTGACCTGTGCTGAATGTGGTGCAAGCTTCGAACTGACTAAGACTTCTGATGGATTTGAGCTAAAACCAGCCCAAACTGTTGGAGAGGACTGGGGGCAGTGACCGATAAAATCACAGTTCTTTATGATACAATCCGTCTCGAAGAAAAATTGCTGATCAAGGCTGCAGAAAGACATGATGTTGAGATCGAGATGGTTGATTGTAAGAAACTGTTTGTAGATTTGAACAAAAATACGCATGAATTTAGAACTGTGTTACAGCGATGTGTAAGCTACTATCGAAACATTCACGCTACCGCCACGCTTGAAGGTCTTGGCGCTAGGGTAGTCAACTCACTAAATACTGGACTTCTTGCTGGAAACAAGCTTTTCACACACATGTTGTTGCAAAAGGCAGGAGTTGCCACACCAGAAGCTACTATAGCTTTTTCAAAAGAATCTGCCATGGAATCGCTTGAAAAAACTGGATATCCAAAGATTATCAAACCAACTGTTGGAAGCTGGGGTAGAATGGTATCAAAACTAAATGATAGTGATTCAGCTGAAGGTGTTATTGAATCACGTGAATCGATGCATCCAGCTTATCAAATGTACTTCTTGGAGGAATTTGTACAGAGACCACCAAGGGATATACGTGCAATAGTAATCGGCGATACCGTAGCTGGTGCAATTTACAGAGTTTCTAGTGACTCTAATTGGAAAACAAACACACACCTGGGTGGTTCCGCAGAAGTGTGTGAAGTGACAAACGAATTGGAAGATATCTGTATAAAGGCTAAAAATGCTGTTCAAGGAGAAATTATCGGTGTTGATCTAATGGAAAGTAATAGTAAAGGATTGGTAGTTCATGAGATTAATAACACAACGGAGTTTCGAAATGTTGTAAAAGTAACAGGTAATGATATTCCAGCACAGATGTTAGACTATCTAAAAAATTTGAGTAGGTAAAAATGGAACAACATTTCACTGTTACAACAAGACATTATGTAAAAACATTAGAGAGAGCGTTAAAGCTTTACACACCATCTCTACATGAAAAAAGTCTAGCTGACTTTCTTGCTACTGTATGTGAGGATTTAGGTTTCAGAGATATACACACAGATGACGTTGGTAATATTATTGCTACAAAGGGCTCAGGTTCACCAAAAATTATGTTGTGTGGACATATGGATACTGTGCCAGGAAGGATTAGGGTTAGAAAGGAAGGTGATTATCTCTTTGGAAGGGGCTCGTCTGATGCAAAGGGTCCATTAATTGCAATGCTGTTCGCTGCTGCGAGTGCAGAGGAAAATAATGGTACTGTGACATTTGTAGGAGCAGTAGATGAAGAGGGAAATGCTACTGGAATTAAAAATCTGACTAGTAACAAACCTGATGTCGATTATGCAATATTTGGGGAACCAAGTGGAACAAAGCAGATTACCATTGGATACAAAGGACGTATCGCTATAAATATGAAAATCAATGTTGGAGATAGCGCGCATGCTAGTGCTCCTTGGCTGGCAAAAAATGCAATTGAAGAATCAGCACTGTTTGTTAATGAAATCAAGGACAAACTAGAATCAGGACAGGAAGACAAAACCAAGGGAATGATGTTAACCGCTACTATAACGGAAATAAAGGGAGGTCTAAGCCATAACGTCACGCCTAAAGAATGTGATTCGACATTGGATATCAGAATTCCAGTTGGCACTAATTGTAAATCAGTTGAAGAAAAAATTTCCAAAGCTGTAAAGGAAATTTCTGAAAAGCGACAAGTAGAGGCGTTCTATTCCATTATAGATGAAACTGAGCCATTTGAAGCAGAGCACAGTTCTTCTCTTGTGAGGGCTCTGACTCTAGGAATTTTGGATGTGGAAAAGAATAGACCTACATTGATTAGAAAAACAGGTACAGGAGACATGAATGTTATAGGCAATAAACTGAATATTCAAGTTGTAACATATGGACCAGGTGACCCACATGCTGCGCATACAATTGATGAAAAAATCTCTATTGATGAATACCTTCGAGGAATAGAGGTTCTGAAAAGAACCATACAGCATTTAAAACGACTAGATGATAAAACCAAGTAATGTTGTGGTTTGTTGGACTGGGTATATCTGGTACAAAGTCAATTCCAATTGAAGTTGTAAAAATCATCCAGGATGCAGATATTGTATATTTGGAAGTATTCACAAGTCCAATTTCCCAAACGTATGAAGAAGAAATTAAAAACATGGTTAATGGAAGTTTCAAAATTGCAAAAAGATGGTTAGTAGAAGATGGACAGGAAATACTCAAAGCATCAAAAAGTTCTACCGTTGTCTTGTTATCGTATGGAGATCCATACATGGCAACAACACACATTGAGCTTAGGACTAGGGCAGAATTAGAAAACATCGAAACAAAAACAGTTCATTCGGCTTCAATCATAACATCAATGATAGGGGAGGCAGGATTGCAATTCTACAAAGTTGGAAGAGTTGTAACTATAATGAATGAAAAAAAATCTACAATAACTCCCTATACAGCTATTAACAAGAATTTAACGCAAGGTCTTCATTCTGTAATATTACTGGAATATAATTATGACAAAAAATATTTTCTTGATCCAAAAAATGCGATATCAAACTTACTGGATATTGAAAAAGAACAAAAAAAATCCATCCTAAGTGATGATACATTTGCTATAATTGCATCTAGAATTGGATTTGAAACACAAAAAATTATCTCTGGAGAATTCAGTAATTTGCTTAAAATCGATTTTGGTGAACCACCACATAGTATAATCATACCAGGAAAATTACATTTTACAGAATCAGATGCCATCAATGTGTTAACGGAATGCTTGGATAAGCCATCAGACAATTCAGCAGGAATCAAAAGTACATCAGTGCAAATGATTGAGAAATACGTTCCAATGGTTAGGAAGGCATTAGAAGAAATTAAGCCACTTTATAATGAATCAAAAGAGTTCCAGGAAGTTTTTGAAAATGCAGAACTCTACATTAACGATGCAGAAAATTTTCTGAAACAAGGAAAAGATGAGAATGCAGTTTTGAGTATTGGTTATGCAGATGGTCTAGTAGATGCACTAAGAATGGCAAAGGGCATAGAACCAAAGATATGATTTAACGATGCGTTAAAAAGTGAAGAAATAATGAGGACATTTGGATTTGGAAAAAAAGAAAACTGTACTAGCAGGCGGAGTTTTTGATATAATTCATCCAGGACATATACACACACTTAATGCAGCAAAAGCTCTTGGTGATGTATTAGTGGTTGCGATTGCTACTGATAAAACTGCACAAAAGATGAAGAAGAGAATACCACTACATAATCAAGAATTAAGATGTGAATTAGTAAGTTGTTTATCTATGGTTGATAAAGCTGTTATTGGTCATGAAGATGATATTTTTAAAACTGTGAAGGAGATAAAACCAAACATCATTGTACTGGGATATGATCAAATACATCAAGAAAAATTCATCGATGAAGGATGTAAGAGAATCAATCTTAATGTTGAGATAGTAAGACTACAATCTCCAGTTCCTGAATTATCAAGTTCAGAAATTGAAAAGCAATATGGAAAAGATATTCATGGTCTGTAGTTTAGTACAGACTAGGCATGAATCTTAACTGTAACTTTAGAACCAGTTTTCAGCTTAGCAGTTTTACGTAAATTATTTTTTGATATCAATTCAATAACTGAACTGTCGTGATGTGTTCTTTCAAGACGTATTAATTCACATTTAATAGATTCGTTTAATGTTGCGTGAAAACATTTTACCCAACCGTATGTTCTCTTCCCGTCAGAAAATGGTTCGAGCATCACATTATCAAGTTCATCTAATTGCTGTATGATTTGAGTCGCTTGTAACTGATTTAATTTTACATTTAATGTACCTGGAAAAGGAATGTATCCAATCTTTACTTTGAATTGTTTTGTATAACCATTCAACGCCATATAGTAAGCTCCTTCACCTAATCCAGAAATTATTGAACCATTCAATTCTAGTTGTGAAGGTGATGATACCAAAGTGGAACCCAAAATAGAATGAAGTTTAACAAGTTCAGAATAACCCTTTTGTGTAATTTTCACAGAAACATGCCGACCAGTCATTACTCTCTCAATAAATCCACCATTTTCTAGTTCCAAAATGTGCTTTGATGCTGCCTGCTGTGATTTTTTTATGCTTTTTCCAAGGGATGACGTGGTAATCTGGACAAAGTTGTATCTAGCACCCTTTGACAATAATTCTGCTAGAGTTAGGATGTGTTGAATTTTAAGATCTGACATTAACTAATGCCAAGTTCTGTGAATGTTTTTAGTGTTACGCCATCAGTGTTTGATAAATTTGCAACCCTATGACCAATAATACACTCAATTCCAGATTGCTTAGCACCATCCAATAAACGCTGTGTTATTATTCCATCTAAAATCAGGTACTTTATTCCACTCTGCGTGGATAGTTTGTCTACAAGTTCGCTAATAGGTACCTTGAATAACTGTTCATTATTAGAATCAAGTCCTACAGCTTCCAATGTTTCGTTTAGACCCTTGTATGTTTTACCAGCAATCTCCGCTAATGGTTTATCCTCCTCACTTACTTGTTTTGGTGCTGTAGTTTGGTTTGTTAGATTATCAGTTACATCCTTGAGAATATCAGCAACACGTTGAGGAGTTAGTTCCTCTACTTCAACTCCCTCATCTGCACGAAGTTCATAATCAACATTTACAACTGATTTTAACTCCTTGAGGATAAATCCTCCAGCTCTATCACCATCCAGAAATGCTACTACTTTGTCTTTTTTTGCACAAAGGTCCTTGATTGATTCATCAATTTTTGCACCTTCAATAGCTAAAGCGTTATTATAACCTGCTCTCAATAAATTTAAAATGTCTGCTCTTCCCTCAACAAGGATTATCCACGGTGAGTCATAAATTCCTGAACTACATGGTAGTTTGTTTGGACCATATTCCTCAACTTTTCCTGAAGAACCCTCATGGACATCTTTCAACATAGTATCTCCTTCACTGACAGATTTGGTAGACCATTTTTGTTTGATCTCCTTTGCTCTTCGTACAATGTCCTCTTTCTTTGATGCACGCACATCATCAATTGAACCAAGCTTGAATTTACAATCAAATGGACCAACCTTGTCAATACTCTCTATTGCAGCTGCAATTAGCGCGCAAGTATCAACATCAGTACTCATTGGAAGCAATACATCACCAGAAGTAGTGTTTTCAGTTGTCTTGATCTCTACTTCAATCCTACCGACCTTGGAAGCGCGCTGAAGCTCATTCAGGTTCATCTCGGGACCTAACAGTCCCTCGGTTTGACCGAATACAGCCCCTATAATGTCTGCTCGCTCAACCAGACCGTCGACTTCAAATGATAGTTTAACGTGATATTTGACGATACCTGTGTATGGCAAATTATTCTCATCTCCTTAATATTCAATAAGCTGAAGTTTAAAATCGTAGTTATAAGTGCTTGTGGTAAAAAATTAGTTTCCAATAATAAAATAAAATAAAAATTGAAAAAATGATTATTCAGTACTAAATGATGAACCGCACGAACAACTTTTCGTTACATTTGGGTTATTGATTTTGAAACCAGAGCCCATCAGACTTTCAATATAGTCAACGTTTGCACCCTTTAGGTGGTCTTGACTCATTGAATCAACTAGTACTTTGACACCATTTTCTTCAATGGTTAGATCATCTTCTTCTGCTGCTTTCTCAAAACCCATTCCGTAAGAAAGTCCAGAACAACCACCACCTTGAACATAAATTCTAAGAAATTCTGGCTTTTCTTTTTCTTCAGCCATGAACTCATTGATTTTCTCAGCAGCTTTTGCAGTGATAGTAATCAATTTTCCTGATTGTGTTTGAGGTTGTGGTGATTCGACAACTACTTCTTGAGGTTTTGGAGATTCATGAGATTCTCCATGATCGTGTCCACATCCACATGAATGTCCAGCGGATGTCTCGTGACTTTGTTCTGTAGTCATTATGCAACATCTCTGATTCAAATTATAATAACCTTTTCCTACAAAATATACGGTAATGATTGTAATTGGTTAGGTGAAGCTATTTTTTAGATTTGTTTACAAAATCTAACATTCGTTTTTCTCGTTCTGGATCTGAGAAACAATTTCTCCATGCAAGTAACTCCACACCTAAACCTGTATCAAGATCTGCATTTCGTCCTTTGTTGATGGCAGTCTTTGACATATGAACAGCTAAAGTTGAGTTTGATGCAATTGTTTTTGCCATCTTTACAGCTTCATCCATTAAGGCAGATTGTTCGAAAACATGATTAACAAGACCAATTTCTTTTGCACTGTTAGCGTTGATTGCCTTTCCACTAAAAACAAGTTCTTTTGCTTTTGCAATTCCTACTATTCGCATTAACCTTTGGGTTCCACCCCATCCAGGTGGTATACCTATTGTTACTTCTGGTTGACCAATCTTTGCATTGTCAGATGCTAATCGTATGTCACAAGACATCGCAAGTTCACATCCACCACCTAATGCAAAACCATTAACAGCTGCAATAGTTGGTTTTGTTATATTTTCTACTGTAGCAGTAAGTTCTTGACCAAGTTTTGCATATCGTTCAGACTCCTCTGCGGAAATCTTTGACATATATTCAATATCAGCTCCTGCAGAGAATGCCTTCTCGCCCTCTCCAGTTAAAATGATAACCTTGACATTGTCATCCTTCTCTAATTGTTGAAATGTAGAAATTATCTCCTTGGCAACATCAATATTCATGGCGTTTAGTTTTTCTGGGCGGTTAATCTTAACAATACAAATTCCATCAGTAGTTTGAGTAGTTATGTTAGTCATATTCAAAATCCATTTCTTGTAAAATTAAATGTTATCTACCTCTAGCAGAGCCCCATTTGGCTAATGCAGACGCCGCAGCCACCCATGTTCTTAAATCATCATAAACCGGTATTCCCTTTTTTTCGACCAATTTGGACATTTTTTCTGTATATGGACCGCCATTTGCTCCAACTAGCAATGGTTTTTTTCTTTTCTTGGAAAAATTAGCAAGGTGACCAACGATTGTTTCTTCAAGAGGGTCATCCTGAAATACAAACCATGGCATAGCAATATTCACATTCTTTTCATCATAAAATTGCTGAATAACAAACCTGTAATCATCTGCAGTTGCACCGCCGCCAACATCTGCTGGATTGCCGTTATGAATAGGAACAGTTGGAGGAAAACGAGCCTTCATTTTTTTGATAAGACGTGGTGACATCTTTCCTATAGTAAGACCCAATCTCTCTAAATGATCAATTCCGCCAATCATAGGACCAGCACCGTTACTGCACATGGCTACCTTGTTTCCTTTTGCTGCTGGTTGCCAAGCTAAAGCCTTTGCAACTCCAGCAAGTTCTTGGTAACTATCTACAGAAATAATTCCAGCTTGCTTAAACGCACCCATAATCATCGCATTATCACCACCAAGAGAACCTGTATGAGATGCAGCCTGCTTTGCACCAGCTGCGCTTCGTCCACTCTTCCATATTACGATTGGTTTCTTTTTTTCTTTCATGACTCGTTTTGCAGCATTGATAAACTTTCTACCATCACCAAATCCCTCTACATAAAGACAAATGACCTTGGTTTGAGGATCACTTCCTGCATATGAAATCATGTCTGCCTCATCAACATCTGATCTGTTTCCATAACTAATCATCTTTGAAAGTCCAAAAGTGTCAGCACTCTCTAACATACTAATTCCCATTGTTCCACTTTGTGAGAAGAATGCAACGTTACCAAGTCTTGCCCGAACCATTCTTGCTTGACCTTGAAATGCACAATCAAGACGATTTGCCGCATTGAACATTCCAATACAGTTTGGACCGATAACTCGTATCTTGTGTTTTAATGAAAGATTTTTTACTTCAGCTTCCATTGCTGCTCTGTCTCCACCAAGCTCCTTACCACCGCCTGAAACAATTACAACATTATGAATTCCCTTCTTTGCGCAATCCTTCATAAGAGGACCACAATGTGCAAGATCAATACAAACAACAACCAGATCAACTTTTGCCTTGATTGATTCCAGTGATGGATAACATTTGATTCCAAGAATCTTCTTTTGTTTAGGATTAATTGGATAGACCTTACCCTTGTAATCTTGTTTTCCAAGAGCATCTAATACAGAATTGCCAATCTTTCCTGGTACTGCAGAAGCACCAACTAATGCAACAGACTTTGGCGTAAAGAATTTCTCCATGGATTTTATATTTGGTTTAGCACGTGAGATTGAATTCTTTTTAATTTCCTTGTTGAGAATGATTTTTGCGTCTACCACATTGTATGATTTTGGATAGACTACGATAGGATTGAAGTCTATGCTGTTAATGTAATTAGCATTATCAACACCAATTTTTCCAATTTGAACAAGAGCCTTTGCAAGCATGTTCAAGTCTATAGGCTTGCTTCCACGGAATCCTTTGAGAATTTTAGAGCCCTTGAGTTCGTTTAACATTGATTTTGCATCTGATGTCGTAATTGGTAGCATTCTGAATGCAACATCCTTGAAAATTTCAGTTAGAACACCACCCAAGCCAACCATGAGCATTGGACCAAATTGTGGATTATTTTGTATACCAACAATTAGTTCAACTCCCTTCGGAACCATCTTCTCAAGCAAAATTCCTTTTACGTTAACGCCCTTCTTTTTGGAAAGTCGTCCATACATGTCATTGAATGTCTTTCTTACATCAGCAGTATTATCAACACCAACCTTGACCCCACCCACGTCAGTTTTATGGAGAATTTGTGGGGATACCACTTTCATGACAAGAGGAAATCCAAGTCTTTTTGCATCTCTTACTGCCTGATCAGCAGATGTTGCCAATGAAAATCCTGGAACTGAAACTTTGTATTTTTTTAGAATTGATTTGGCAGCCTCTTCTGTAATGATTTTATGATCAGTCATTATTGTATCATCAAAAATTTTTGTAATTGAGTTCATAATAGATCGATCAGAAAGTTTGTTATTATATTAAACTTATTATCATTATGGAATTTCCGGAAACTGAAATAGCCGAGATTAAAAAATTCATGGATTCCCTAAATTCACAAAAGAATTGTGTAGTTGTTGTGGAAGGAAAGCGTGATGCTGCCGCACTAGTCAAATTGGGTTATTCTGGAAAAATTCTGGAATTTCATAAGTTCAATGGAATGATAAAATTTGCCGATTCAGCAGCCAAATACTCTAGGCTTATTCTACTGCTGGATGGTGATAGGAAGGGCAAGTATCTAACAAAAAAAATCATTGATTTGCTGAAACATAGAACAAAAATTGATCTTCTGTTTAAGAAGAAGTTAGTTTCAATCACAAAAGGAAAGATACGATTTATTGAGCAGTTAGTTTGTTACGAATCTTATTTTGGTTAGGATCAGATTTATTGGTATGTTAGTCAAAGTAAAAAGTTACGAGAAAAATAATTTTTCCAATAGTTTTCGGAGTTTTCCTAGTGGGAATTATGATGGTTCCAAATGTATTTGGAGAAATGGATTATTCACAGCTAGAATTAGAACAGTCTTCGGTACAAGTCATAGAGTTTGGAAATCATAATTTAGTTAGAACAAATCTTAGTTTGACAAATAATGATAATGAAGAGTTTTCAAGCTGGAACCATTTTCTGAAATTGGATGAGAATACATACTATGATAATTCTGATGATTATGACCTGGATGATGTAGGAAGGAAAACATGTCCATTTTTTGGCACTATGGAAATTAACGCCGGGCTTACAGAAGAATTTACCATATGCTTTAAAGTTCCAAAATCATCTCAAATAAATTTTCAACTTGAGATACTGGACGGGCCAAGCAAAGACTGGTGTGATGATATGAGAGACAATCCCAATCCATACATTGAACAATGCCAGGTAAGAACATTCTCATTAGATACTGCCGAAAACATATCTTATGAATCATTGTTAAAGACTTTTGTCCTCCCATTTGAAAATCTAGATGCTAAAGTTACAGACATTGAAGTGCGGTCTGGCTTAGATTCCAATCTATTACGAGCTGAACTATTAATAACAAACACGGGTAATGCAGGAGCACTTACAAATCATGGTTTGCAGATAAAAGCTCAAAACACTTCTGGATTTCTGTTTGATATGCACACATCCTATAACGATGACTGTGACTGGATTTCTGATGTAAACATCAATCCTGGACTAACCAAATCGTACATATTTTGTTTTGAAGTACCAACAAATGAAGATCAGTTTGATATAATTTTCAGAAGTGATTATAGATTTAACGAATCCTTAGAGGATTGTGACAGTTTCAATGACTGCCGTGAGCTTTTCATAGACGTTGATGCTAGTGAGGCATTAGTTCAGGCCGCAGCAGAAGCTCAAGCTGCGGCAGAAGCTCAAGCTGCGGCAGAAGCTCAAGCTGCGGCAGAAGCTCAAGCTGCGGCAGAAGCACTAACACCTCAAAAGGTGTTTCAAAATAATCTCGGAAAACTTGCGGAATTTGTAGGATATTTAGGAGTTTCAAAGTATGATATCGTTAATTATGATATTGATCTTGCGCCGTTTAAGAATTACAAAAAATATCAAAATGATGAATATAATTTTTCAATAAAATATCCAGCAGGCTTTGGTTTTACAGAAGATTATGATAGCGCACATGGTACAACAGGCTATGTAGTCTTCCAACCTGAATCATATGATATTTTTTATTTGTCTGTATTTGGTAAACTTCCAAATCAGGTGACAACTGAAAAAAATATTTTTGAACAATTGGAATTTACGATCAAGTCAGAGATGCGTGGCGAAATAGATAATGTTAAAAAATTCACAAAAGAAGTGAATGGTCTAAAACATCATATGATTGAATTTGATATTCTAGATAGGCCAAATTTCCAGATGAAACACTACTTGATTTCATGGGTAATAGTAGATGATGAATTATGGGAAATTAATACAATGGTTGATATGATGACAATTGCAGCAGGTCTGGCTTTGCGTTACGACTTACTTGCCTCTGATATAGATGGTGAAAAATTAAGAGATGCAATTATGGAACCTAGCATGTCAGGACTACAACATTCTATCGAGTCTTTTGAAATTGAAAAAACTAAATCCATCCCCATATCAACGGGGCCTGAACCGGAATTAGATACCGAATCAAATACTAGTGGAGGATGTGGACCTGGAACGGAACTAGTAAACGGAGTATGTCAGCTTGAGAAAACATCAAAATCAACTTTCACATCAATTGAACCACTCTATCTCATAATTGCAGGCGTGGCAGTGGTTGTTGTGGTAGTAGTAGCACTGTTTGCCCTGAGTGGAAGATCAGGAACTCCAAAACCAAGAAGGCAAGATCTTGATGAATATGAAGAGGAATATTTGGCAAAACAAAAGCCTAGGAGAAAACCAGCAAGGCAAATGGAAACTTCTATGTTCTGTGATAATTGTGGAAATAAACTAAAACCTACTGCAAAGTTTTGTGGTAGCTGTGGAAATAAAGTTTAGAGTCTAAGGCCAGATGCCTTTATGATCAAATGCTTCTAGGACACGCTCTACAGCCAAGACCATAGCAGCTCTTCTATTATCAATGTCGTGTTTTTTGGCGAGTTCGTGCATGTCATTAAGACCCTTGACAATCTTAGCTTCCATCTTACTTGCGACTTCGTCGAATGTCCAGTAATATCCCATGTTGTTTTGCACCCATTCCAAATAAGATATGCATACACCACCAGAGTTTGCCAAGATGTCTGGTATAACAAAAACTCCTTTCTTGTGAAGAACTGGATCAGCCTCAGGTAAAGTAGGACCGTTTGCAGCTTCACCAATAATTTTACATTTTAATTTCTCTGCAATCTCAGCAGTGATTTGGTTTTCAAGTGCACCTGGAACCAAGATCTCACAGTCAGTGGTAAGTAATTCCTCTGTAGAAATTTCTTTACTGCCAGGATAACCGACAACAGAACCCTCCTTCTGTTTGTAATCAATCAAATCTTGAACTTTGAATCCGTCAGGAACTAGAATTGATCCCTTTGAGTCACTTGCTGCAATACATTTTGCACCCATTTTTTCTAGGTATTCACCAGAAAATGTTGATGCGTTTCCAAATCCTTGCAGTACGACTTTAGCGCCTTTAAGATCAATATTCAAAATTTTTGCTGCTTCTCTTATACAATAAGCATTGCCCAAACCTGTAGCAACATTTCGTGCTAAGGAACCACCTACAGGAATTGGTTTTCCAGTAATTGTTCCAGGTGAATAATTATTTCCGCTCATTTTAGTAAACGTATCCATAATCTGTGTCATCTCTTTTCCAGTTGTATAAACATCTGGAGCAGGAATATCTTTCTGTGGACCTATTACTTCGGCAATCTTAGATGCAAATTGTCTAGTTAATCTTTCCATCTCACCATCGCTAAGTTTTTCTTTTTTAGGGTTGACAAAAATTCCTCCCTTACCACCACCCAATGGTACATCAACAACAGCACACTTCCATGTCATCCAAGAAGAAAGTGCCATTACTTCTCTCTCCATATACTTGACACCACCTTCAGGATCAAAGTATCTTATTCCGCCCTTGTATGGACCTCTATCATTGTTATGTTGACATCTAAATCCTGTAAAAACTCGAATCTTACCATCATCCATTTTTACTGGAACTTTAACCCGAAGGAATCTGTTTGGCATGATCAAATAATTTCTAATTCCCTCATCATCTATTCCTAAAACATCGCACGCATCACTAACCTGTTTTGATGCATTATCAAATGGGTCTGGTTGAGTCAAGATGGATCAAGTTTAATTTCAATTTATATTTAAATGTCTCTTGAATAATCAAATTTTTTTAAAATTCTATTCAATTAGTTTGATAGAGTAGACGATAATGTTTCCTTTCTGTGATGTAAATAGACCTATCAATCTGGCAGACATGCCATATTTTTTCTTACGAAGCTTGATTGCCTTATCTGCCTCATCTCCCGTAATGTTTTCTGCTTTTGCTTTTACCCATTCATCTTTTGGTTCACCCTTGAATGAGCATGAAACAATTCTGACATTATGATTATTTCTTAACCGCTTAACTTTACCAGTACTATCACGAGTTATTACATAGATTATGTCGTTATCAATGACAAACCAAACTGGAGTTCTGATGGGCGTTCCATCCTTTTTGTATGTCTCAAGGTTAATGTATTTTTGATCAAGAAACTGATCTAATTGGTTTCCCATAAATGATAAAAAGTAATTTGATATTTTAATGGATGTAGGTTGTGGTTTTGATTATTCCATAACCAACCCTTAAATTGACTTGAAATCGAATCGAAATATTATGATGGCATCACGTGGATACGATATGACGCCTACGATGTATTCACCGGACGGTAGAATTTACCAGGTGGAATATGCTATTGAGACTGTCAAAAGAGGAGCAATAGCAATTGGTTTACAATCTAAGGATGGTGTTGTTATTGCTGTAGAAGAAAAATCACGCGATCTTCAAGTGGAAGACATTACGCAGAAAATTTTCCAAGTGGATGATCACATTGGTATTGCTGCAGCGGGGTATATTCCAGATGCACGCATTCTAGTAGACAGTGCACGATTTTTCTCACAAAGTAATCAATTAACTTATGATGAATCTGTCGAGATAGAAACTGTTGCAAAACATTTGGCAGACCAATCACACCAATTCACACAATATTCAGGTGTAAGACCATTTGGTGTAGCGTTAATCATTGCTGGCATAGACAGAAAGGGAACTAGGGTATTTGTCACTGATCCAAGTGGGACATATGTTCCATATTCTGCTGTTGCAATAGGTGGAAATTCAGATGAAGTTACTGACTTTTTAGAAAAAAATTACAAAACAGAAATGTCTATGGATGATGCAATATCAATGGCAATTTCTGCAATAAACCTCAAAAATGACGAGGGAGGTGTAAAACATATCAGAATGGCAAGAATCAAATCAGATACAAAACAATTTGAAAAAATATCTACTGATGAATTAGCCAAACACGCCAAATCAGCAGGCAGCCCATCAAAATAAGGGCACAAAATATAATATCAAAAATATTACCAGACGTGTGGGTCTAGGTAGCTATTGGGGTGAAGTGCTTGATGTATTACAGGAAATTATTCCTGTTTATGATAAAGTAAATTCGTATATCTCATTAGGTAAGGATTCTGAACATCGTAACAGAGCAATAAGTGGAAGAATAAAAGATGGTGATGTAATTCTTGATGCCGGTTCTGGTTTTGGAAATATGTCAAAAACTGCGTTGGATATTACAAATGGGAAAGTAAAGATTGTCATGTATGATCCTTTACTACCAATGATAAAAAATACTGACAGACTTTTCAAAAAAAAACCTGAAGCTGCATGCGGAGTATTTGAACACACACCATTTAGGAATGAACAGTTTGACGCAGTTCTTTCTGGTTATTCGTTACGTGATGCAATTAGTCTAAAGACAGCCATCTCAGAGATTCATAGAGTTCTAAAGAACGATGGTAAATGGATCATTGTAGATTTAGGAAAGCCAGATAAAGCGATTGTTAGGTTTGGTGTTTCGTTTTATCTAAGATTGATTTTGCCAGTGGTGGCATACATGGCAGGTGGTAAACTTGGATTGAAATTTGCCACATTGTATGGAACATACAAACTTTGGCCACAAAATAAAAAACTTGAATCGATGCTTCTTGAGAAATTTACAAAAGTTGAATTTGAGAAGGATATGATGGGTGGAGCAATCATGATTGCTGCGCATAAATGAAGTAAATTTAAGATAAATATTTAATTTTGGAGAAAATGAATTATTTTTGTGTTAGAATATGCATTGAACATAATTGGCACCGAATGGATAATAATAATATTCATTGGATTAATACTGCTTTTTGGTACCAACCGTTTTCCCGATGTGGCAAAAAAGATAGGAAAGTTGGTTGGTGAATACAGTAATGCAAAAAACCAGATTGAAAATGAAATGAAGAATTCTACAAATCAAAATCTGCAAGTTTCTGGTCCTGTAAAGGATGAAAGAAAAAAACTTGAGATGATGGCAACCCAATTAGAAATAAATTATGAAAACAAGACTGATGACGAGCTTAGAAAGATAATAGAAAGTAAAATTGGAGAGTCAAGGAACGAAACACAAACTGAAAAATAATCAAGTTTTCATTTCTTTTTTAGACGGTAAACATTTTTTCTGAGGCGTTTCGATGCGAAGTTATAATATTGTTTTACTATTTCAAATCCTAGATATTTTCTTCCTAACATCTTGCTTACTACAGCAACCTGACCTGAACCAAGAAAAGGATCTAATACCAAATCATTTTTTTGACTAGAATACTGCAAAATTTTCTTAATTACTTCAGCAGGAAGTTTTGTAGGAGTTTTATCATCACCAGTCCAGTACTCACGATTTATGATCCATACATCCTCCTTGTCCCTGTAGTGGAGGCTTTGTCCATCCTGTGTTTTATCACCTTTCTTAAACCTAGAATATGGAAAGAATTTACGCTTTTTTTCATCCTTACAAACAAAAATACAGTGATAGTGTGAGGTGACAAATTTTTTTGATGTGACAACCCCGAATTGGTATTTCCAAATTATATGATTAATTGTAATGAAACCATTCTCGTCTAATGCAATTAAGATGTCTTTTAGATTGTTCCATCCTGAAAATACATACATACTTCCTGATTTTTTTAAAATTCTATAGGCTTCGTGTAACCAAGAATTTGTAAAATCATAGTAATCATCCACTTTGATTTCATTGTATCCTGACAAAACTCTCGAAGATTTCCTGTTATAGTTTGCTTTTTTAGCCTTAAAATTAATTGCAAATGGAGGATCAGTAACAATCAAATCTACTTTTTCATCAGGGATAGATTTCATTCCAACAATACAATCTTTATTGAAGATTTTGTTTGTGCTTAATTTTTTCAATTATCTAAGTACACATATGTTACATAATAATTGATCAAAAAAAATTCAAAATATAGAGATTATCTATATTTGATCTTGGATTTTACTCGGTTAACTTGAGCCATTTCTTCTTTAAGATGTTGTTTCAGAAGTCTTTCGTGCTGTGCCTTGTGTTTCCAATAGGCGTTTAAAACTGCCTGTCTTGACTTGGCTCTCTTCAGCGCTGCATTGAATTGCTTGTGTATTGTGGCTACCTGAGATGTATAATTTGCCATAATTTTGGCTTATAGTAATTGTAAATATTCTTTTCGTAGTTTTTCTGCCATGGTATGGAGGGTTAGATCACTGGACCACTGTGGGTGTGATATCATAAAACTCGATCATAAAACTATTAGATAGTAATGATAAAAAATCCACATGGAAAAAGTTGCAGTTGTTACCGGTGCTTCTAGTGGGATAGGATTTGAGACTGCATTAGCACTAGCACGGGAGGGATATCATACGTATGCCACAATGAGGGACATCACGAAAAGTGATAAAATTAAAGAGTTAGGAGAAAAAGATGGTTTGAAAATCAGTGTGTTGGAACTAGATGTAGATAATGATGGTTCTGTTAAAGTTGCTATAAAAAAAATTCTTGATGAGAAACAAAGAATCGATGTTCTTGTTAATAATGCTGGTTGGGGTCTTTGGGGTTGTGTTGAAGATGTATCTGTTGATGAATTTAAAACACAGTTTGAAACAAATTTCTTTTCAGTAATAAGACTGATTCAGGAGGTTGGACCAACAATGAGAAAACAAGGCTCTGGAAAAATAATCAACATTAGTTCAGTTGCTGGCAGAATTGGATTTCCAGCATCACCTGCATATATTAGCTCTAAATTTGCTTTAGAAGGATTAAGTGAATCGTTACGGTTGGAGATGGCACCATTTGGTGTAGATGTTATAATAATCGAACCCGGAGTAATAAAGACAAACTTCTTGAATCCTGTAAGGTTAGCCAAGAAATCAAAATCAGATACTGCCTATAGAGATATCACTACAAAAGTAGTTTCAGGTGTCAAGATGATGGCAGAGATGGGAACACCACCAAAAGAAGTTGCAGATACTATTGTTAAATCCATTAATGATGATAAACCGCTTCCAAGATACATTGTTGGAAATGATGCATCAATGTTCTTAGAGGCAAAAAAAAGTAAAACAGACATAGAATTTGAGAATTATTTGAAAAGGGAACTATATGGAGAATAATTCCTTAACGGATATTATCTTGACTTGTTTTTGAGGAAAATTCTGTGGTTAGATTGATATACAGTTTTAATCAATTTTTGTCAAAGTCGTAATACTTAGTGAAACATATGAAATGGAAAACATTACAGCATAACGGAATACTTTTTCCACCAGACTTTGAGTCAAAAGGAATTAAGATAAAAATCAAAGGTCAAAACATCACTCTTAACTTACTTCAAGAGGAGATGGTTTACCAATGGGCAAAAAAGAAGGATGCGCCAAAACCTGGTGTTACAGAAAAATATGTAGAAGACTCAGTCTTTCAGAAAAATTTTGTATCAGATTTTGCCCAAACTCTCAATGGAAAATTTAGCGACTTGAAATATAGTGATATTGATTTTGCAGATGCATACAAGCTTGTAGATAAAGAAAAAGAAGAAAAAGAATCGATGACAAAAGAAGAAAAGAAGGCACTAGCGTTGAAACGCAAGGAAATTCGTGAAGAGATGAAGGAAAAGTATGGAAAAGCGACTATGGATGGAAAGGAAGTGGAACTGGGTAATTACATGGCAGAGCCGCCAGGAATTTTTATGGGCAGAGGTGAGCATCCAATGCGTGGCAGATACAAACCACGTGCAACGCCAAAAGATGTAACTCTCAATCTAGGTAAAGAAGCAAAAGTTCCTGAAGGAAAATGGGGCAAGATTGTACATGACAGGGATTCTATGTGGGTAGCAAGTTGGATGGATATTCTTACTCAAAAGCGAAAATATGTTTGGCTGGCTGATACTGCTGGAATAAAACAAGAAAGAGATCAAGCAAAGTATGACAAAGCAAGAAACTTGTCAAAAGAAATTGAAAATGTCAAAACACAAATTGTTAAGGATATGCAAGATAAAGAACAAAAAAATAAAAGAATAGCTACTGCATGTTATTTGATTTACCGTACTGCTATGAGAGTTGGTGATGAAAAAGATCCTGACGAAGCAGATACTGTAGGCGCAACTACTCTACGAAAGGAACACATCAAACTAACCAATAATTCAATTGAATTCGATTTCCTTGGTAAAGATAGTGTGAGATGGAAGGAAACAATTCCCGCAGAGGGTCAAGATAAGCAATTTTATGAAAATCTGAAAGAATTTGTCTCAAATAAAAAAGAGAACGAAGAGATTTTCGATGGTATTACGTCTAGGCATGTTAATGCCTACTATTCAACTATTGTCAAGGGTCTTTCTGCGAAAGTCTTTAGAACATACTTAGCCTCAAGCGTTGTCACAAAATAC